>CAIXDY010000083.1 GCA_903918325.1 uncultured Actinomycetes bacterium | reverse complement strand
GATGAATATGTTGCCAACTTTGTTCGCGACATTGCAAAGTCACATGTACTTACTTTGCGCCACCTTGCACGCCCTGCAACGGCGGATGAAGATAGCGATGGTCCAGAGTTAGCGTCGAACACCATCATCCGTGATGCGGCCCAAGTTATTTTGCAGACACACAAACCAGTACGGGTAACTGATAACGGCAAGTTTTTGGGCGTGGTCTCTAGCGAGGATGTATTGCGGTTAATTTCTGGTGTTGCCTGATGCACATCCGTAAATCTTATTTATTGCTTGGCTCGGTAACTATCTGGATAGCTCTTGCACGACTCTTGCATGGCAAAAACACTTTGCAGATTGCCACTTATGAAAACACTTCGTTTACTTCATTTATTGGCGAGAAAGCTTTAGCTCTTCGCGGCAATCGCACACACAGTGGTGCCTTTATCTATTTCTTTAATCCAATCCGTGCAGTTATTGACGGTTTCGTTCAATTCATTCGAAACTTGATTGCTGTCCCGGCTCCAGGTGGATTAATTCCAATCATTGGTTGGTTTGGAGTAGTGGCTCTGGTTGCATTCGTTGTTTTTGCAACGTCACAATGGCGAACTGCGCTTTTATCCGTTGCGCTTTTGATGGCTTGTGGCGCTTTAGGAATGTGGCAGTTCACTATGGACTCGATCGCCATGACTTTAGCGTCAGTTATTCTTTCGTTAGCAATCGGAATTCCACTCGGCATTTGGGCGGGCCTTTCGGATCGCGTTTTAAAGATCTTGACACCATTTTTAGATTTAGCTCAAATCCTGCCAACACTTGTTTATATGGCCCCTATTGCTTTGGTATTTATGATCGGTGCAGCGTCGGCAACGATTGCAACGATGATTTACGCCATTCCTATTTCTATTCGTATTACCTCTCACGCAATTCGCAATTTGAATCAATCGCCTGTCGAAGCTTCGACTTCTATGGGATCAACACAGAACCAGACTTTGAAGAAAGTTCAGATTCCAATGGCCAAGCAGATGATTGTTCTTGGAATTAACCAGACGGTAATGGCCGCAGTTTCATTCGTTGTTATCGCTGCACTTATTGGTGCACCAGGTTTAGGTAAGCCAGTTATTTCTGCCTTGATCATCCGAAATGTAGGGCAGGGCTTTGTGGCCGGTTTTGCCGTGGTTTTCTTAGCTATTTTGATGGATCGCAGCACTAGCGCTGCAGCTAAACGCCAAGAGTCATTTATTCCTCCAACGCCTAAGAAAATCAAGATGAAGCGATTCACTTTAATTGGAAGCGGAATTGCTGCAGTTGTATCAGTATTTTTATCGCGAACAATTTTGTGGGCCGCAGTGTGGCCAACCTCAATTAATATTGCACCGCAAGTAGAAAAGATTACTAACAACGCAACACAATGGATTCTGGATAATCTTTCAATCTTCACCGTTGATTTCAAAGATTTTATTTCGTATGCATTTTTAAACCCACTCGAATCAATTCTTTCAGCTTCGCCTTGGTATGTAACCGTTGCCATGATTGTTGCGCTAGCGCTAATAATCGGGGGAGTCCGCACGGCAATTCTCGCCTTTGTTTTAGCGATGTGCATTGTGGTTTCGGGGCTTTGGTATGAATCCATGTTGACGCTCACGCAAACAATTGTGGGAACCGCACTCACGATGATAATTGGGCTTAGTTTAGGTATTTGGACTGGCCGTAATGATCGAGTCGAAAGAATTTTGCGACCATTTTTAGATGCCGGACAAACGTTGCCGGCATTTGTCTATTTAGTTCCAATGTTGGGTCTTTTTGGGCCAACGAGATTTACAGCTATTGCTACAGGTATCGTTTATTCAATTCCTATCGTAGTAAAAATTGTGGCCGAAGGAATTCGCGCAGTTCCCCATTCATTAGTTGAAGCCGCTACTGCCGCAGGTTCCACCACCCGTCAGATCATTACAAAGGTGCAATTGCCCGCGGCAAAGAAAACTATTTTGCTAGCAACTAACCAAGGACTTATTTATGTTTTAGCCGTGGTAGTAATTGGCGGCTTTGTTGGTGCAGGCGGCCTTGGATATTTGGTAATTGTTGGAAACTCAAAGCCAGAACTGCAGGGCAAGGGTTTAATTGCTGGAGCCGCCATTTTGTTGCTGGGCGTTATCTTCGACCGGATCATGCAGGCCGGCGCCCGTCGCTCAGCGTAAAAACCTTCAAAATAGCCCCGTTAAGTACTAGAGATAGCCCCCGTGCAGTCATAGGCTATGGCAAAACCTAAACTCTTTAGGAGGGTTAATGAAGGCACTATTTGGTCGCCGCTCAGTTTTTGTAACTGTTGTAATTGCCGCAGCTCTGATTCTTTCAGGTTGCGCCAAGAGCGTTAACAGTTCATCCGGCACAACATCAAAGGATTGCGGCTCTTGGGCAATCGCAATGCATGCATGGAATGGTTACACAGCATCAGCACAAGTAGTTGCTGAAATTGCTAAGAAAGAATTAGGTTGCACAATCACTCAGACAACTCTGGATGAAGGTCCAACTACATATGACGCAATGGAAGCTGGCACAATCGACGTAGTAATCGAAGATTGGGGCGGCGGACGTTGGTCTGATTGGACTAAGCGCGGTTCAGTTGTAGAAGCTGGACTTAACGGAAACGTTGGTCTTATCGGTATGTATGTCGCACCATGGATGGCTGAAAAGTATCCAGACATTACAGATTCCAAGAACCTCAACAAGTACGCATCACTATTCAAGACCGCAGATTCTGGCGGTAAGGGTGCTTGGTATGAAGGTCCTCCGGGATACACAACCATTGGTGAGAAGATGGTTGCAGCTAACAAGTTGAACTTCAAAGTTATCTTCTCTGGTTCAGAAGCTGCGCTAGTTGATGGCTTTACTAAAGCCGAAGCTAACAAGACACCATTTATTGGTTATGCATGGCAGCCATGGACACTCTTCTCAAAGATTCCTAATCTTGAAAAGGGTCACGTGCACTTCCCAGCTAATGACTGGACTGATCCAAAGACTGCAAGTGGTCTAACTGACTACCCATCATCACCATTGATGAAGTTAATTTCAAAGAAGTTAAATGACTCAACATCAGCATTTAAGACTTTGGTTGATAACTTCAAGTGGACTAATGATGATCAGAATGGTGTAGCCGCTGATATTGAAGGCGGAATGACACCAGAAGCAGCAGCCCAGAAGTGGATTGATGCTCACGCCGATGTTGTAAAGACATGGCTTGGTAAGTAGTAACAACTAGTTAATAGGCAAGGCCCTTACTTGGTGAAAATCACTGAGTAAGGGCCTTGTTTTATTAGTAGACTCGCCCGTATGAGTTCGCAGTATGACTACATCATCGTTGGCGGTGGTTCAGCTGGTTGTGCTTTAGCTAATCGCTTGAGCGAAAATCCCAATCATAAAGTTTTGGTGCTTGAAGCTGGGCGTCGTGATTGGATTTGGGATGTATTTATTCACATGCCAGCCGCGTTAGCTTTTCCAATCGGAAGTAAATATTACGACTGGATGTATGAATCCGAACCGGAACCCTTTATGAATAATCGCCGTATCTATCATGCGCGTGGAAAAGTTTTAGGTGGCTCTTCATCAATTAACGGACAGATTTGGCAGCGCGGAAATGCCATGGATTATGAGCGTTGGTCTAAAGATCAAGGAATGCAGGATTGGGATTACGCACACTGCTTGCCATATTTTAAAAAGATGGAAAATTGTTTAGCCGATCCTAAAAATCCTTTCCGAGGTGATAGCGGACCGCTCAAGTTAGAGCGCGGACCGAGCAAAGGTCCACTTTTTGCCGCTTTCTTTAAAGCAACAGAACAAGCTGGTTACCCACGTACCGATGACGTGAATGGTTATCGCCAAGAAGGTTTTGCCGCTTTTGATCGCAATGTTTACCGCGGCCGTCGCTTAAGTGCTGCGCGTGCATATTTATATCCAGTCATGAAGCGCAAGAACTTAAGCGTTAAAACTCGTGCACATGTCACTAAAGTAATTTTTGAGGGCACCACAGCTACCGGTGTTGAAGTAATGATTCGTGGCAAGAAGCAGGTTTTTACTTCACGCGAAGTAGTTCTATCAGGTGGATCAATTAATACACCACAGATTTTGCAGCTTTCAGGTGTAGGTAAAAAAGAAGATCTACAAAAACTGGGTATTACTGTCGTTAAAGATTTGCCCGGCGTAGGTGCAAATCTGCAGGATCACTTAGAAGTGTATGTTCAATACAAGTGCAAACTGCCTGTCACTCAACAACCCATTACACAATTCTGGCGCCGACCATTTATTGGCGCGGCTTGGTTATTCTTTAGAAAAGGTCCGGGAGCTACCAATCAATTTGAAGCTGGCGGCTTTACCCGCAGCAATAACGAAGTTGCTTACCCAAATTTAATGTTCCACTTCTTACCTCTTGCAATTCGCTATGACGGTACTGGTGATACACGTGGTCACGGCTATCAAGTCCACGTTGGCCCTATGTATTCAGATGCGCGTGGTTGGTTAAAAATTAAGAGCACTAATCCATTTGAAAAGCCCGCAATTCAATTTAACTATCTTTCAACTGATCAAGATCGCCGTGAATGGATTGAAGCAGTGAAAACTGCCCGCACAATTTTGACTCAGCCCGCAATGAATGATTTCAACGCAGGGGAGTCCTCACCTGGTAGCGCAGTAACTACTGATGCCGAGATTTTGGATTGGGTTCGCAAAGATGCCGAAACGGCGTTGCACCCTTCATGTACGGCAAAAATGGGTACCGATGAAATGTCAGTAGTAGATCCCAAGACAATGAAAGTCCACGGAGTTGAAGGTCTGCGTGTGTGTGATGCTTCAGTTTTCCCGTATGTCACTAATGGAAATATTTATGCACCAGTAATGATGGTGGCAGAAAAAGCTGCTGATTTAATTTTAGGAAAAACTCCATTGCCAGCAGAAAACATCGAGTTTTATCGCCATGTCAATTGATGATTTGGCACCATCATCAGTTGCACGAGTAAAAGTTCAAAAAACCGATTCTGATGTAACCTCTTCAGATACGGTCGTTGTCGAAGAACCGCTTGAAATTCGTTTAAAACGTGGCAATAAAGAGGAACAACTGGGAATCACAATGCGCACTCCTGGTGCTGATTTAGAACTGGCCGCAGGATTTTTATGGGGCGAAGGTTTTCTTAAAAGCCAAGAGGAACTCATCACCGTCAAAGTCTGTGCCGATAAATCTTTAACGCTTCGCCAACGTGCCAATGTTGTTGTCGCTACGGTGGCTGAAAATTCACAAGAAGCCGTACGCATCTTGGAGCGCCGCTTCACGATTACTTCGGCATGTGGCGTATGTGGCTCAACAAATATCAGCGACTTACACAAGCGCGGTGTAGAAAAAGTTGCACCACCTCGGCACTCAATTCAAGAGTTAGCGGCTATGACTGCGCTATTAGAAGGTCGCCAACGAATCTTTGAAAAAACCGGTGGTCTACATGCCGCAGCTTTAGTTAACCCTGACGGTGTCGCTGTCTGGGTTCGCGAAGATGTTGGTCGCCATAACGCCGTAGATAAAGTAATTGGCGCGGCATTAATGGATCACAAACTTCCACTTGCCGATTGGACTTTAGTTGTCTCGGGGCGCGTTGGGTATGAACTAGTTCAAAAGGCCGTTTGCGCAGGAGTAAGCGCCCTCGTTGGCGTGAGTGCACCAACCTCATTAGCCATTGATTTAGCTGATGAATTTGGTCTAACACTTTTAGCTTTTGCACGAAATGGTGTTGCTAAGCAGTACTTACCGAGTTAATTACCCTCACATATACTTCGCAAATGTCATTCGAGCATCCATTAGATCCACTCAGCCATGCTGAACAAGAGTTGATCGTTGCTCATGCACGCAAAGCGTGGAAGCTCCAGGCACATCATCTTTTTGCAATGCTGCAACTACATGAACCGACTAAGGCCGAACT
>CAIXDY010000082.1 GCA_903918325.1 uncultured Actinomycetes bacterium | reverse complement strand
CTTAGCCTTAACAACTGGCTTTGGTTCTGGCTTTGGTGCAGGACCTAGCTTGCGTGCGCCTGAGATGACATCCTTCAGACCCTTTGCAGGTAGGAAGCGAGCCTTCTTTGAAGCCTTAATCTTGATTGTCTCGCCAGTAAATGGGTTGCGACCAATACGTGCTTTACGATCAACCTTCTTGAACTTACCGAAATCGTTGATCATTACGTCTTCACCCTTTGAAAGGTTACGAACGATTGTGTCAAAAACGATATCTACAGCGTGTGCTGCTTCCTTCTTGCTGTCGTTGAAATGTGGTGCCAACGCCGCAATGAATTGGGCCTTATTCATTGAAATCCCCTTATTACGCGTAAATGTTAAGCAAACGCTTAACGTGTTCATAAACTTACGCGTATATATAGGGTGATTACGCTATTAATGCAGGTGTGTCGCGAAAAATATTTTTAACTATTTCATCAAAAAATGCAGTTTTTACGCATAGAAAACCCTCAATTTAACGTTGAGGGTTTTGCTTGCACGCACTCACCCCTAGTGAATTATGCGTGATTTACGCTTACTTTTGCGCTATTAACTGCGAATTGGAAGCGTTGCAGGCTTGAGCGTTGTTCGAGTTTTCTCAAAAGAATCAATGGAATCAGCGTTTTTGAAGGTCAAGCCAATGTCATCTAGACCCTCCATTAAACGCCAGCGGGTGTAGTCATCGATTGCAAAGGGCAGAACCACATTGTTATAGCTCACGGTGCGGCTTTCTAAATCAACGCTGACTGAAGTAGTTGGGTCGGCTTCAACGGCTAGCCACAGCGCTTCTACATCGGCTTGATCGATGATGACAGTGAGCAGGCCACCCTTGAGTGAATTACCACGGAAAATATCGGCAAATCGGCTAGAGATAACAACTTTAAAACCATAGTTTTGCAAAGCCCACACTGCGTGTTCGCGTGATGAACCAGTACCAAAATCGACACCTGCTACCAAGATTGTGCCGTTTTTAAATGCGGCTTGATTAAGTACGAATTCTGGATCATTGCGCCAAGCGGCAAATAAGCCATCTTCAAAACCACTACGAGTAACGCGCTTTAAATAAACGGCAGGGATGATTTGGTCGGTATCAACATTGCTACGGCGAAGCGGAACTGCAGTGCCAACATGCTTAATGAATCTATCCATTTTTATTTAACCGCTCCTTTACAAATCTGCCGGTGAAGAAAGAGTTCCCCGTAGCGCAGTTGCCGCCGCAACTAACGGGCTAACTAAGTGAGTGCGTCCGCCTTTACCTTGGCGGCCTTCAAAGTTGCGATTAGAAGTAGAAGCCGAACGCTCTCCAACTGCTAATTGATCTGGGTTCATTCCAAGGCACATAGAACAACCAGCATTTCGCCATTCAGCTCCAGCATCTAGAAATACTTTATCCAGCCCTTCAGCTTCAGCCTCTAAACGAACTCGCGCAGAACCAGGTACAACTAACATGCGAAGAGTTGATGCAATTTTCTTTCCTTTAACAACTTCAGCTGCTGCACGTAAATCTTCAATGCGGCCATTGGTGCAAGAGCCCAAGAAAACAGTGTCAATAGCTATGTTTTTAAGGGGTGTACCGGCTTCCAGACCCATATAAACAAGGGCGCGTTCAGCAGCTCCGCGAGCTTCAGCATCGGCGATATCAGCTGGATTTGGAACGTTGGAATTCAGCGATGCACCTTGACCTGGGTTAGTTCCCCACGTAACAAATGGCTCTAATTCATCGGCATTGAGATTTACTTCGACATCGAAGGTGGCATCGCTATCAGTAAACAAAGTTTTCCAATACGCAAGCGCGCCATCAAAATCTTGCGGTGCATGTGGCTTGCCCTTGATGTAATCAAATGTAATCTGATCGGGTGCAATAAGACCGGCGCGAGCACCAGCTTCAATGGACATATTGCACACCGTCATTCGAGATTCCATTGACAGTGCACGGATGGCTGAACCGCGGTATTCAATTACATAGCCCTGGCCGCCGCCAGTACCGATCTTGGCAATAATCGCCAAAATAATATCTTTAGAAGTAACACCTGTTTTTAATGTGCCTTCAACGTTAATGGCCATTGTCTTCGGGCGGGCCAGCGGCAAAGTCTGGGTCGCTAAAACATGTTCAACTTCAGAAGTTCCGATACCAAAAGCAAGTGCACCAAAGGCACCATGTGTTGATGTATGTGAATCACCGCAAACAATTGTCATTCCTGGTTGAGTTAAACCAAGTTGTGGGCCTACAACGTG
>CAIXDY010000081.1 GCA_903918325.1 uncultured Actinomycetes bacterium | reverse complement strand
CGTCTGGTACGCGGAGAGTTTTTAACCCTTCGCGAGCGTGAATTCGTGGATGCTGCCCGTGTTGCTGGTGCATCCAATCGACGAATCATTTTCAAGCACATCCTGCCAAATGCAGTCGGTGTAATTATCGTCTCCGTTACTTTGTTGATGTCAGGTGCCATTTTGCTGGAAACTGCGTTGAGCTACATTGGTTTTGGTGTTGTTGAACCCGATGTTTCACTTGGCTTGCTCATCAGTAAATATCAGGATGCTTTCACTACACGTCCTTGGCTCTTCTGGTTCCCGGGCTTATTTATTATCTCGATTGCCTTAAGCATTAACTTTATCGGTGATGGTTTGCGTGATGCTTTCGATCCCCGCCAACGCCGTCGTATCTCTAAAAAAGAGCGCCAAGATTCCGCAATAGCTAGAAAGTTAGCTCAAGCAAATGATTAATTTAGAGGATAAAACTCAGCACGCTAATAACGGCGCAACCGATAATGGCGTACACGTACAAGTAACTGCCTTCGACGGTGAAAGTACTTTCGCCATTGGGAACAAAAGCTTTAAGTCGCAAACGGGCAATGTAGGCACACACTCCAGAGTCACTACCCGGAGAGTCAGCAAGACGTCGCGCGTTAACGTGCAGACCGGGACCAAAGTCGCTCTTGTGCATTCGACGACTGTGACTACGTCCCGGAGCTGGAGCAGCCCACGCGTAGAAAACTTGACCGCGAATGAGAACGGACATACTGAACTTAGTTTCGATCTCTTCAACCAGATCCCAACTAGCAGTGATGTTTTTGGTTGGGTTAACAATCTTGATTCCTTCATCAAAGATCAAAACGTAGGGCTTGATGAAAAGCAGGTAGGAACTAAGAATTCCAGTTGCACATGTGGCGCTGACGGCGAAAAGATTTCCACCGTAGATTCCGGTTTCAACGATAAAGCCAGCGAAGAAAGCTACGAGCGTCCAACCCGAAACAAGTGCACTTGTGGGGCGGAACTTCTCGAGGTTAGTCATTCAATTATTTTCTCACACTCGGAGGCATCGCAATGAGTAATCCAATATTAGATATCAAGGATTTCAATGTCGATTTTTGGGTGGATGGTGTCTGGTACCCAGCAGTTATTGGAATGAATCTTGAACTTGAGCCAGGGAAAGTAACGGCCATTGTTGGCGAATCTGGTTCAGGAAAATCAACGACTGCGCTGGGGTTAATGTCACTTTTGGCATCAAATGCTCGAATGAGTGGATCGGTAAAAGTTAAAGATCAAGAGATGCTCAATGCCAAAGCGGTAACTTTGCGTAAGTTCCGCGGTAAAGAAGTTGCTTACATTTTCCAGGAGCCAATGACGGCGTTGAACCCGGTCTACACAATTGGTTTCCAGATCGTTGAAACTTTGCGTAATCACTTTGATATGGGTCCTAAGCAAGCACATGCCCGCGCCCTTGAACTGATCACTTTGGTAGATATTCCAGATCCTGAAAAATCTATTAATAAGTATCCGCACCAACTTTCTGGTGGACAGCGCCAGCGCGCCATGATCGCCCAAGCATTGGCATGTGATCCAGGTTTGCTAGTTGCCGATGAACCAACAACTGCGCTGGATGTAACCGTTCAAGCCGAAATTCTAGATTTAATGCGCGGGCTCAAAGACAAACTTAACTCAGCGATTTTGTTGATTACTCACGACATGGGTGTTGTTGCCGATATGGCCGATGAAATCTTGGTTATGAAAGATGGCATCACCGTTGAAAAGGGAACTGCCGATCAAATTTTCAATAAGCCACAGCACCCGTACACAATTCAGTTGCTGGGCGCAGTTCCAAAGCTGGGTTCAAGTAAAAAGCGTGCCTTGCCTTATTCTGAAAAAGCTAAGCCCGCACCAGTTTTGAAATTAACTGATGTCACTATTGAGTATCCAAAGCGTGGACGTATTCCAGCATTTACTGCCGTGAAGAATTTCAACCTAGAAATTTACCCAGGTGAAATCGTTGGCCTAGTAGGGGAATCTGGTTCAGGTAAAACAACGGTTGGCCGTGCATCAATTGGTTTATTGCCAATCAAGGCCGGCACAATTGAAATTGTTGGCAAAGACATTAGCCATGCCAGCCAAAAAGATCTGCGATCCATTCGCCGTCACACTGGAATTGTTTTCCAAGATCCAGCTAGCTCGCTCAATCCACGTTTGCCAATTGGTGAATCAATTGGCGAGCCAATTTTCCTAGCCGGCATAGCTAAAGGCGAAGCGCTAGCTCACATGATTGAAGATCTATTGGATCAAGTGGAACTGCCGCGCAGTTATCGCAACCGTTATCCGCATGAACTTTCAGGCGGACAGCGCCAGCGCGTGGGTATTGCCCGTGCCCTTGCGCTGACTCCAGATTTGTTAATCGCCGATGAACCAACATCTGCGCTGGATGTTTCAGTCCAGGCCCGTTTCCTTGACTTGCTGCAAGAGCTACAAGAGAAGTTGAAGTTTGCCTGCCTATTCATCAGCCACGATTTAGCGGTCGTAGATATTTTGTCTCACCGAATTGCCGTGATGCAAAATGGTTTGCTCGTTGAAGAGGGCGATCGCGATGCCATCTTGCTCAACCCACAAAACGATTACACACGTCGCTTGATTTCAGCGGTTCCAGTGCCAGATCCAAAGGAACAACGCAAGCGTCGCGAGGCTCGTCTAGCTGCTAAAAATTAGTTATAGATGGATCTAGAGCTGCTGGTTTATGGCTTAGATCTTGTATCTACTTTTGCCTTTGCTTTAGTCGGTGCCAGAGTTGCAGCAAATAAAGGGTTGGACTACGGCGGAATTTTATTTATCGCAGCCATCGCATCAGTATCCGGTGGAACATTGCGCAATCTCTTTATGGGACAACGCCCGCCATGGATTTTGCACCCGTGGTTATTTTTCCCCGTAATTGCTGCAGTGCTGATAACAATTGCCATTGGGCAAAAACAGCAGGTCGGTCGCTTTGCACTATCGCTAGATACTTTGGGCTT
>CAIXDY010000080.1 GCA_903918325.1 uncultured Actinomycetes bacterium | reverse complement strand
AGTTGCACCTAAAGGTGAACTAAAAACTATCAATGGTCAACCTCCGTCGGTTGGCAGCTGGCCCGAAGGCTGCAGATTCTCAGAGCGCTGTGACTTTGTAACTGATCGCTGTCGAGTCAAACAAGATTTACCGTTAATTTCAATTGACATCAATCATGAAACCTCCTGCCTTCGATATGACGAGATTGCGAGGTAATCAAGCGATGAATATTATTGAAGCAAAAGATATTTCTGTGACTTTTGATTCCTACGGTGACATTATTAAAGCCGTCGATCATATAGATTTTGTTTTACCTAAAGGTCAAACAATTGGCATTGTTGGTGAATCCGGAAGTGGTAAATCAACCTTTGCCAGAGTGCTCTCTGGCTTGCAGATCCCAACATCTGGTTCAGTCACATTTATGGGCTCTCCGATTCAAACCGGTAAGAACACATACCAAGGTGCCCTTCGTAAAGAAGTACAAATGGTTTTCCAAGATCCTTACGGCAGTTTGAATCCACGAATGCGCATAGTTAAAGCCGTAGCCGAAGCAATTCGCCAGCACCAAGGTCTTGATAAAAAAACATCAACTAAGGTCGCCTTGGATTTACTTGAGAGCATGGGTATAAGTAATCTCGACGCCCAAAAATTCCCTAGTAAGTTGTCCGGTGGACAGCGTCAAAGAGCTAGTGTGGCACGAGCTCTATCAGCTCAGCCAAGTGTTTTAATCGCCGATGAGCCAACTTCTGCAATTGATCAGAGTGCACAGGCCCAACTTCTGGGTCTCTTCAATGATCTGATCAAAAAGGGTTTGTCCATTGTTTTGGTATCTCACGATTTAGGTGTCATCAGATATCTTTCCGATTATGTCTATGTGATGAAAGATGGCATCTTTGTTGAACACGGAAAATCTGAAGAAATCTTTAATAATCCAAAGCAGGATTACACAAAGAAATTAATTTCATCTATCCCGGGGCACGTAATTAAGTAAATTAGCCAAGGGTTAAGTTTGAATTAACGCCGTGTACTTGCACTACTGCCCTACCGCTTTCAAGTCGTGCTACTGGCACGCGATAAGGGGAACAAGACACATAATCAAGACCAATTGTGTGGAAGAAATGAATACTCGAAGGATCGCCACCATGTTCACCACAGACTCCTATTTTGAAATCTGGTCGAATTGAACGTGCTTGATCAGTTGCAGTCTTAACCAGAATTCCAACACCAGCTTGATCAAGTGATTCAAATGGATTAAAAGGGAGAAGTTCCAAATCAAGGTATCGCGGCAAGAAGGATGATTCGACATCATCGCGGCTAAAAGCCCATGTGAGTTGCGTTAAATCATTTGTACCGAATGAGAAAAAGTCAGCATAGACACCTAAGCGTTCGGCAGTTATTGCAGCGCGTGGAGTTTCAATCATTGTGCCTATTGGAATAGTTGCACTTTGACCAGTTCCCTTAAATGTTTTACTAATTTCCTCTTCCAAAGATTCACGTAGATAAAGTAGTTCGCGCTGCGTAGCGACCAACGGAATCATTACTTCTGGTTTTGGATCATGGCCCAATTTGCGAACTTCGATTAACGCGTGGATGAGCGCTCGAACTTGCATTTTATATAACTCTGGAATCAAAATCCCAAGGCGCACACCGCGCAACCCCAACATTGGATTGGATTCATGCATGCGCTTTACTGCTGCGAAAACTGCACTATCTCGCGCTGAAATCTCACTATTAAGCGCTTCAGCTCGAGCCATATTTGCCGTTAATTCAGATAGTGGAGGCAGGAATTCATGTAACGGTGGGTCAAGCAAGCGAATAGTTACCGGCAAACCTGACATCGCCATCATGATTCCAACAAAATCTGCGCGCTGTAAAACTTCCATCTCGCTAATCACGCCACGTTGCACGTCTTCATTTTCGGCTAAAACTAATCGCTCTACATATGAGCGGCGTGGCCCAAGAAACATATGTTCAGTTCTGCATAACCCGACACCTTGTGCACCTAAAATGCGCGCTCTGATTGCATCTTCAGGTGTATCTGCATTTGCTCGAACTTCTAATTTACGAATTTTATCGGCGTGAGTGAGAATTCGATCTACCGCTTTAACAACGGGCGATGCCTCATCACTTGCTGAAGAAAGCAGACCTTCTAAATAGGAAGTTACCGGTGATGCAACTACTGGAAGTTCTCCCAAATAAACTGCGCCTGTCGAGCCATCGATTGAGATTATTTCGCCTTCATACACACTTGTTCCACCAACAGTAAAAAAGCCACCGCTCTCATCAACAGTAATACTCTCGGTTCCGCACACGGCAGTCTTACCCATCCCCCGTGCCACAACTGCAGCATGTGAAGTCTTTCCACCTCGACTAGTTAAAATTCCTTGCGCAGCAACCATTCCAACTAAATCATCGGGACTTGTTTCACGGCGAACTAAAATAACTTTCTTACCGTCACGTGATGCGTCAAGTGCCCGCCTTGAATCAAAAATTACTGCACCAACTGCAGCGCCGGGTGACGCTGGAATTCCTCGAGCAAGTTCTTTTACTGCACCTCTGAGATCAAACTGCGGAAACATTAACTGTGCAAGTTGTGCGCCTCCAACTCTGCCTAGAGCTTCATCTATAGTTATTTTTCCTTCATCAACTAACTGAACAGCTATACGAAATGCCGCTTCTGCAGTTCGTTTTCCTACACGTGTTTGGAGAATCCATAACTTGCCCTTTTCAACTGTAAATTCGATATCGCAAAGGTCACGGTAGTGCGCTTCCAAATTGGCCATTACCTTTTCTAATTCGGCATGCACTTTCGGAAACTTTTTAGCCATGTCATCAAGCGACATTGTGTTACGAATTCCAGCAACTACGTCTTCGCCTTGTGCTCTGGCCAAGTAATCACCATAGCTTCCAGTCTCCCCTGTTGCTGGATCTCGTGTGAATGCAACACCAGTTCCCGAGTCATCACTCAGATTTCCAAAAATCATCGACTGTACATTTACTGCAGTACCTAGGTCAGAAGGAATTCGTTCACGTTGGCGATAGAGCTGAGCTCGTTCAGAGTTCCACGAATGAAAAACCGCTTGAACCGATCT
>CAIXDY010000079.1 GCA_903918325.1 uncultured Actinomycetes bacterium | reverse complement strand
CAGGGGTTTGCCGATACCCACGCAACTGCCGAATTAGTTGGAGAATTGTTGGAAGTTTCCTCTGGCGAAGTAGTTGTCTGTTCGACTGGACTCATTGGTGAACTACTCCCGATGGCGAAGATCGAAAGTGGGCTCAAGTCACTTGCAAATCAACTCAGTTCGCAATCGTTGCAAGCGTGCGCACAAGCCATTATGACTACCGATTCGGTTCCGAAAATTGCGCAAGCGTCAGTAGGTAATATCCAGTTCGCGGGTATTGCTAAAGGTGCAGGAATGTTAGCTCCGGCATTAGCCACGATGCTTTCAGTAGTGATGACAGATGCGCTAGTAAGTGAAAATGCTGCAGCGATTTTTTCACGCGTTACTGATCGTACGTACAACCGAATTGATTCCGATGGCTGTACGTCTACAAACGACACTGTACTTTTCATGGCATCGGGCGCTTCGAGTGAAAAAATATCTGATGCGCAATTAGAAGAATTGCTCACGCAAGTGTGCGGTTCATTAGCTGCTCAACTTATTGAAGATGCTGAAGGTTCAACTAAGTCAGTGGCAATCACAGTCAACAACGCCATGAGCGAAGCGGACGCGGTTGAAGTTGCTCGGGCATGTGCGCGAAATAACTTACTCAAAGCGGCGATTTTTGGTGGCGATCCAAACTGGGGTCGCGTGCTTGCTGCAGTTGGGACTGCCGATGCACATATGGAGCCACTTACAATTGATGTCAATTTGAATGGGATTCAAGTGTGTTCAAACAGCGCGCCGGGTGCTGATAAGCGCGCAGTCGATTTTAGTTCCAGGCTTGTAGAAATCATTATTGATCTAAAAGTTGGTACAGCTAGTGCCACAGTTATGACGAATGATCTTTCACATGACTATGTCCACGAGAATTCGGCATATTCAACATGATTGTCGTTAAATTTGGTGGACACGCCATGGCTGATGAAAACGGGGCTTTCGCGCACGCTATTGCCGCAGCCCAGGCCACTGGGGAATCAGTAGTAGTTGTTCACGGCGGTGGGCCACAAATTGATGCCGCATTAAGAGTTAAGGGAATCGAAAGCTGCTTTATTGGAGGCTTCCGATATACAACCCCAGAGATTTTTGATGTTGTTGAACAAGTTTTAGCTAATGAGGTAGGTCCGAAAGTCGCCGCGTCACTTATCAAAAGCGGTATCAAAGCTCAAGCTATTTCAGGTCGCACGTTACCAACTTTGATTGCCAGAAAGAAAGAAACGTTAGTGAATGGAAGAGCGGCCGATCTAGGACAAGTGGGTGATGTGGTTCGGGTCGATATCACCAAATTATTAGAACTAACAACACAAGGAGTAGTTCCAGTTGTTGCACCTGTTAGCTCCGACGAAAATGGTGTTTCTGGTTTGAACGTGAATGCAGATTTAGCTGCTGCGGCGATTGCGGGTGCGTTGGATGCATCTGCATTAATTGTTATGACGGATGTAACGGGTATCTATCGTAATTGGCCAGACACAACGTCATTGATAGAAGCTATCTCTGCCACTGAACTCAACACGATTAAAGCCAGCTTTGCCCAAGGGATGGCGCCTAAAGTGCAAGCTGCGCTAGATGCAATTTCTGGCGGAGCTAAAGCGGTTCGAATAATTGATGGTACAGATCCTCATAGTTTTGCCGATGCATTACAGAGTAAAGGTGGAACGTTGGTGTTTGCATGAAAAACGCAGATTTTATTAAGCAATGGAAAAACACAACCCAAAACAATTACGGGATTCCAGAGTTAGCCCTAGTCAAGGGGAAAGGCTTAGTTCTCACTGATGCCGATGGAAAGCAGTACTTGGATTTCTTAGGTGGAATTGCAACAAGTGTATTAGGTCATGCACACCCTGCAATTGTTAAAGCAGTGAGCAAACAAATTGCACAACTAGGCCACGTTAGTAATTTCTACGCGCATCCGAATGCATTGGCCCTTGCCAACAAGTTGATTACTATGACTGGCGATAAAAGCGCACGAGTTTTCTTCTGCCAATCTGGGGCTGAAGCCAATGAAGCTGCTTTAAAACTCTCGCGACGGACCGGGCGAAACCGGATCATTGCAGCCCAAGGTGCTTTTCATGGGCGCACAATGGGTGCGCTTTCACTTACTGGTCAACCGGCTAAACGCGAACCTTTCCTGCCGTTAGTTAAAGGCGTTAAACATGTGCCCTTCGGTGATATTGCTGCAATGCGTCGTGCAATTTCGAAAAAGACTGCAATGGTGATTATTGAACCAATCATGGGAGAGGCCGGCGTAATTATTCCTCCTGCTGACTATCTAGCCCAAGTCAGAGAGCTCTGCAATACCTACGGCGCACTGTTAGTAATTGATGCAGTGCAAACTGGGATGGGCCGAACTGGTGATTGGTTTGGCTACGAATATTCGGGAATAGAGCCCGATGTTATTACTCTGGCTAAAGGTTTAGGTGGTGGATTACCACTGGGTGCGATGATCGCTTTGGGTAAGGCGGCAGTTTTATTTGAACCCGGAGATCATGGCTCAACTTTCGGAGGCAATCCAGTCACCACGGCCGCAGGGTTAGCTGCGATTTCGGTAATTGAAAAAGAAAAACTCATGCAAAAAGCCCGTAAACATTATGAATTTTTATTAACGGAAATCGCGCAGATCCCGGGAGTCACAGAAGTCCGAGGAGCTGGATTATTAATCGGCATCGAACTTGAAGCGGGGAATTCTAAGGAAATTGCCGCGAAAATGTTGGCAGCAGGCGTGCTAGTAAATGCTCCCAACCCATCCACCATTCGTATCGCCCCTGCACTAATTGTTACGGATGCGCAAATTAAGAAATTCATTGCAATTTTCAGAAAGGTGCTCAGCGATGGCAAGTAACGCAACAAATGTCTCAGCCCGCAGAGCGAAAGCAATTGCATTAATCCAGGCTGGAAAAATACATTCACAATCTGATTTAGTGGTTGAGTTGAAAAAAAGCGGTTACCGTGTAACACAGGCAACTGCTAGCCGTGATTTGGAAGAAATTGGCGCAGTTCGTGCTCGCGCAAAAAACGGTGATTCGATTTATCAAATCAGCGATACATCCGATGACGCACTATCTAGAATAAATCCGGTCCCATCAAAATTGATTTTATCCGTCGATCACAGTGCAAATCTAGCCGTCATTCACACACCGCCTGGAGGAGCTGCTTTTGTTGCAAGCTCCTTAGATCACGCAAATCTCACTGGCGTGATTGGCACAATTGCTGGGGACGACACGATTATCCTTGTATCCAAGAAACCCACTGGTGGGGCGCAATTAGCGAAAGAATTACTGGCTTACGCAGCAACTAAGAATGGGAGAAAATAAATGGCGCTCTGGGGTGCTCGTTTTAGCGGTGGCCCGGCCGAGGCCGTCTTTGCACTCTCACGCAGCGTTCACTTTGATTGGCGTTTAGCGCCATATGACATTCGTTCCTCACTTGCACATTTATCGGTTCTGGAAACTAGCGCTTTAGTAAATAAAAAAGATGCAGATGCAATTCGCAACGCCTTGAAGGCACTTTCTACTGAGGTGGAAAACGGTGTTTTTAATCCTGAGCCACAGGACGAAGATGTTCACAGTGCTTTGGAGCGCGGTTTAACGCAAAAACTCGGCGCCGTTGGGGGAGCCCTTCGTGCCGGTCGATCAAGAAATGACCAAGTGACAACTGATTTACGACTTTTTGCCATCGATCATATGTTGGAGATTGCTGCACAATTAATCCAACTCAATAATGCAATTTTGAATAAAGCCAGTGAGTACATCAATGACAGTGCACCAGGGTTCACTCACATCCAACACGCACAACCTGTCTCATTTGGACATGAAATTGCTAAGCACGCCCAAGCTTTTGCCCGCGACTTAGATCGAATTAACGATTGGTTTAAACGCGCTTCAGTGAGTTCACTTGGTGCGGGAGCTCTGGCTGGTTCGTCATTGCCGCTAGACCCGACTTTCACTGCAAAGAATCTAGGTTTTGATTCAGTTTTTGCAAATAGCATTGATGCTGTCAGTGATCGAGATTATGTTGCCGAAGCACTTTTCATTTTTGCAACAATTGGGCTGCACCTCTCGCGTATTGGCGAAGAGTGGAGTTTGTGGGCATCGACTGAATTTGCGTGGGCTCAAGTTGCTGACGAATACTCAACTGGTTCCTCCATCATGCCGCAGAAAAAGAATCCAGATATGGCCGAACTGGCTCGTGGGAAATCTGGACGACTGATTGGTAATCTTGTTTCCGTTATGACAATGTTGAAGGCTTTGCCTTTTGCCTACAACCGTGACTTGCAAGAGGATAAAGAACCACTCTTCGACAGCATTGACACCCTGCTTCTCGTTCTGCCAGCAGTAACTGGAATGATTGCAACAACTAACTTTGATCGCGAAAAAATGGCACTTGCTGCACCAACGGGTTTCTCCTTAGCTACTGAAATTGCCGATTATCTTGTTCGCAAAAATGTTCCATTTGCCGCCGCACATGAAGCTGCCGGCACCTGCGTAGCCCTGTGTGAAAAATCTGGCCGGGAGTTAGATCAATTAAGTGATGACGAGTTTATAAAAATTCATCCATCTCTTGATGGGGGAGTCCGCGCAGTTCTCAACGTCAGCGGAGCGCTTAGTTCCAGAACAACTGCAGGCGGAACCGCGCCGGTACTTGTAGCTGCCCAGATCAAGGATGCGTTGGCACTGACTGCAACACACTCCAAAAAAATATCCGACAAGCAGCGCGCCTTTTCCGAGATGATGAGCGCATGAATCTTTTAGAGGATCTACGTTGGCGCGGACTTTTAGCGCAATCCACCGATGAAACCGCCTTATTAGAGGCGTTGAAGAAACCGATAACGCTCTATGTTGGTTTTGATCCAACTGCGCCATCACTTCATGTTGGAAATTTAGTTGTCTTACTTGTTCTGCGCCGTTTTCAATTAGCTGGTCATACACCGATCGCACTTGTAGGTGGAGCTACTGGCTTAGTGGGAGACCCCAGTGGAAAGAATGAAGAACGCACACTCAACAGCAGCGAAATTGTTGAAGGTTGGGTCAATCGCATCCGCACACAAGTTTCTGCTTTTCTAGATTTTAGCCTTGCTAAGAATCAAGCAATTGTGGTCAATAACTTGGATTGGACCTCGCCATTGAGTGCGATTGAATTTCTACGAGATATCGGCAAGCACTTTAGTGTCAATCAAATGTTGGCTAAGGATTCGGTATCAGCCAGATTAGAAGCTGGTGGGATTTCATATACTGAATTTTCTTATCAAGTTTTACAGTCATACGATTTCCTAGAACTTTTCCGCCGCAATAACTGCACGTTGCAATTAGGTGGATCTGATCAATGGGGAAATATCGTTGCCGGCCTAGATCTCATTCGCCGCGTCGAGAGCGGAAGCGGGCATGCACTTACTGTTCCACTTCTAACTAAAGCCGATGGAACTAAGTTTGGCAAAACTGCCGGCGGATCAGTATGGCTTGATCCTGAGATGACTTCACCGTATGCATTCTTCCAATACTGGTTAAACACTGACGACAAAGATGTTATTAATTTTCTCAAAGTATTTTCATTCAAGTCCCACGAAGAAATAACTGAAATTGAAAATGCACATAACGCTAATCCAGGATTGCGTGAAGCCCACCGAGCTTTAGCCCGTGAACTGACCTCACTTGTTCATACTGAACAGACAACTAATCGAGTTGAAGCCGCAGCGAAGGCACTTTTCGGTCAAGGAGATTTAGCAGAACTTGATGAAGCAACTTTAACAAGTGCACTTGCTGAACTTCCACGAACAACAATTGCAAAAGATCAACCGATACCAACGTGGGTGGATCTCTTAGCAGCAACAGGAGTTGTAGATTCGAAATCAGCCGCGCGTCGCATAGTTAAAGAAGGTGGCGCATATCTCAATAATGAAAAGATTTCTGGCGAAGATTTTGCACCCCAAAAATCTGACTTTTTATGCGGTAAATATGCGATTTTGCGAAAAGGCAAGCGCGATTTAGCTGCCGTCGAACTAGTCTAAAAATCCAGGTAAGGGCCCTAAAACCTTAGCCCGCTAGCGTTTTTCAACTCTTCTTTCCTTTACCAGATTCGCTATTAGGCCGATTTGACCCTCCTGAAAGGGCGGGCTATAGTTCCACTCTTGCTGTGAAACGGACGATTGAGGCCGAACAGCATTGATTCCCAGATCAAGAGCATTAATTGGCCCGGTTTGACCGTGCCCGCACGTATGCACTAGGTTTGGCGGTCTGCCCTGAAAAACAGGAGAAATCCTGGGACTCAGTGCGCATCCGTACCTTGAGAACTCAACAGCGT
>CAIXDY010000078.1 GCA_903918325.1 uncultured Actinomycetes bacterium | reverse complement strand
TTAAGTAAGTGCGCCAAAGTTTCATTAGGTGTGAGGTCGTTAATTCCGACGATATTGATATTTGGGTTAGTCAGAGATGCACGGAAGAAGTTACGTCCGATACGTCCAAAACCATTGATTCCGACATTAATCACAGTACGTGTCCTTGCTACTAAAGGGGCTAGAAATTTAAAAAGCCCAACAGTTGGAATATGCATTTAATCTGCCACAACGTTGGGGTCTTAGGCGTAATCGTATCAGTGGCTATCAGGTGAACTCTTCGGTAATACAGGTGTTTAATTCAACAAATCAGGCGAAAGGCCACTTTCAGTATCGGGAATCCCTAGCTCGGAGGCGCGCTTATCGGCCATGGCCAGTAATCGGCGAATACGGCCAGCGATTGCATCTTTAGTCATCGGTGGAACGGCAAGTGAGCCGAGCTCCTCTAATGATGCCTGGCCATGATTGATGCGAAGCTCTCCGGCTTCTTTAAGGTGATCCGGAATTGTTGGTCCGAGAATCTCCATTGCGCGTTGTACGCGCGCAGCTGCAGCTACAGCAGCACGCGCAGAGCGTCGCAGGTTTGCATCGTCAAAATTTGCAAGACGGTTTGCGGTAGCGCGAACTTCGCGGCGCATACGACGCTCTTCCCATGCCAGCACTGATTCATGGGCACCTAAGCGAGTTAACAAAACACCAATGGCATCGCCATCTCTAATAACAACTCGATCTACTCCACGAACTTCACGGGCTTTAGCAACAATTCCCATTCGACGTGCAGCACCAACTAGCGCCAATGCAGCTTCTGGTCCTGGGCAAGTAATTTCAAGTGAAGATGAACGACCGGGTTCAGTGAGTGAACCATGTGCAATAAACGCACCGCGCCATGCCGCTTCTGAATCACAGATTGCAGCTGAAACAACTTGTGGAGGAAGTCCACGAACGGGTCGGCCATTTGCATCAACTAAACCTGTTTGTCTGGCTAATGAATCACCGGCTTCAATTACGCGAACTACATAGCGTGAACCTTTTCGTAATCCACTTGAAGAGAGCACAGCTAAATCAGAGTCGTGTCCGTAAATATCGGCGATATCTTTACGTAAGCGCCTAGCGCTTTGGGAAGTTTCTAGTTCTACCTCAATCAAAATTTTCCCAGCTGCAATATGGAGACCACCAGCAAAGCGCAGCAGCGATGAGACTTCGGCTTTACGACAGCATGGTTTAGTCACAGAAATGCGACTGAGTTCATCTTTTACTGATGCGGTCATTGCCATGGGGTTATCCAACCAGTTTTGGGCCCATGATGTGGCCTAAATGAACCGTTAATTTTGTAACATCATGATGAATACTGCCTGGAGCCTTGCGAATATCTGCAGTAATTACGCGACCGCCCATTCTTGCCGCGGCTTCATCTAAAGCTTTTGCATTTCGGACCACAGATGCATCAACGAGGCAGAAATCGACTTTTAATTCGGGGGCATACGAGTGAAATAACTCCAAATGCTCTTCAGGAGCCGAACCTGCAAACTCATCCCCTGATAGAGAGTTCGTGGCATCTAGATTTAGAATCAATATTTTCTTGGCCTTAGTACGAAGTAGTGCATCTTGTTGCATCGGTACTAAGAGATGTGGCATGACCGATGAAAACCAAGAGCCTGGGCCCATGGTTACCCAATCGGCTAAACGAATAGCCGTAAGGGTTTCTAAACATGCTTGCGGATTTTCTGGAATCACTCGAAGCGATTCGATTTTACCTTTGGCGGTAGCTACTTCTTTTTGCCCGCGAACCACGATACGACCTGTTGATGTCGTAAAAGTTCCTTCAATATCTAATGGGACTGCCGCCATTGGTAAGACGCGACCAATAACTTTGAGTAATTGGCCTACGCGATCCAAACCGATGACTGGATCCTCATCTTGATTCCACAAAGACGCTAACAATAAATTTCCCATCGCATGACCATCAAGTGGGCCATCACTTTCAAATCGGTGTTGCATGATGTTGGCCCACGTACGGCC
>CAIXDY010000077.1 GCA_903918325.1 uncultured Actinomycetes bacterium | reverse complement strand
ATTGACTCCGAAGATAGTGAATCTCGACATGATCTTGGCGGAAATATCATTCCCTTCCTGACCAAAAACGGCGAAGCAAAAGTTTACGATTTTGCTAACAACATTGTCCCCGGTGAAACTGAGCGTGACAAGGGCTATTGGCGCGACGTAGGTTCAATCGATTCCTATTACGACGCGCACATGGACTTAGTTTCAGTTCATCCAATTTTTAATTTGTACAACCGCGAATGGCCTTTGCTCACAAATCCGCCATCACTCCCACCAGCTAAATTCAGCGAGAGTGGGGGCGCACATGATTCGATTGTTGGCGCTGGCTCAATCATCTCTGGCGGAATCCTGCATGGTTCGGTGGTTTCTTACGATGTAACTGTTGGTCGTGGCGCCATTGTTGAGGGTTCAGTGTTAATGCCTTCAGTTCGAATTGGCGAAAAATCAATTGTGCGCAATGCCATTCTGGATAAAAATGTTGTTGTAGATCCAGGAGCGCAGATTGGTGTTGATATGGAACGTGATCGTCAGCGTTTTACGATTAGTCCGGGTGGAATTATTGTGGTTGGTAAAGGCGTGCGCGTTACCGCTTAATTCTTACCAACCGGCTGTGTTATCTCGCAACGTTCGATATTTATCCATTACATGTGGAGTTGGCTGTGATTGATGGTGCGTTACTTTTCCTAAATCCCAGGTTGGCATCTCTTTTAATAATGCCCAAGCCGCTTGTTTGGCTGCGCCATCGGCCACGTATTCTCCAGCTGGTGGAACTAAAACTTCACGACCAAACAAGGCGCTAGCAATTGCTGGAATTGCAGGATTCTTTGCTGCACCACCAATAAGCAAGATTCGATTAACTCCGACACCAAGTGCAATCAATGAGTCAACTGCATCGGCTAGTCCCGCCAACATACCTTCAATCATCGCTCGCGCAATATCTGCAGGGTTTGAATTATTTAAATTCATGCCAGCAAAAACGCCTGTCGCATCGGGGCGATTAGGAGTTCGCTCGCCTTCAAAGTATGGCAACAGCGTTAAACCATTCGCGCCAGCCGGGGCAGAAAGTGCCAGTGCGCCGACTTCATCATGAGTTTTACCAAGAATTTTTGTAGCAGCATCCATAATGCGTGCAGCATTTAATGTGCATACAAGTGGCAAATATCGACCTGTTGCGTCGGCGAAACCAGCAACTGCGCCAGTTGCATCATGAGTCGGTGTCTCTGAAACCGCAAACGCGGTTCCAGAAGTTCCAAGTGAAACAATGACATCACCAGGTTGGGCTTGAATACCAAGTGCTGCGCCGGCATTATCACCAGCACCTGCCGCAATTGGGATTCCTGCCGTAGTTGTTCCACCGAACTCATTTGGTTTTACGATGCGTGGTAATTTCATTTCCAAGTCATGTCGAAGTGCAAGTCTTAAAATATCTTCACGATAATGTGATGTTGTTGGATCAAAATAACCAGTACCGGATGCATCACTTCGATCGGTAAAAAGTAATGAGAAATCTTTTGCACCCTGTAATTGCCATGACAACCAGTCATGGGGCAGAGCTACTGATGCAACACGAGCCGCATTAGCAGGTTCGTGATCGGCCATCCAGCGAAGCTTTGATGCAGTAAATGATGCAACTAATACCGAACCAACTTTGCGAGCAATTTCAGCATTGCCGCCTTCTTCGCGATTTAAATCCTCGGCAGCTTTAGCTGATCGCGTGTCATTCCATAAGAGCGCCGGGCGAATAATTTCGCCATCACTATCAAGTGCCACCATTCCATGTTGTTGTCCGGCAATAGAAATCGCAGAAACATCGGCTAATCCACCAGCATCGGCAATCGCAGAATCCAGCGCAATTTTCCATAATGTTGGATCAACTTCGGTGCCGTCAGGATGCGATGCACGGCCCTGT
>CAIXDY010000076.1 GCA_903918325.1 uncultured Actinomycetes bacterium | reverse complement strand
GCTCTTTCAAGGGCATCGACGCGATATACCGCCGCAAGTGGTTGCCTAAAGCCCTTCGAATCTACATACATAACGGCATCGTCGTGCGAAGTCATTGCGCTATATAAATGAACCATATGCGAAACGGCAAAAGGCATATCGGTAGCGATAACACCAGCTATTTCAGTCTGGCACATAGTCAGTGCAGCAGCAATGCCTGCAACTGGTCCCCCGCCTTTAGGTTGCTCTTGAATGCATCTGTAAGTAGCACCTTTAAATTCCGGATCTGATCCAACAACAATGATTTCAAATTCAGTTGGAATGCTCGCGAGAATATGTTCAATGAGGTTATGGTGACCAAGAATCGCTTGCGATTTATCGGCACCAAAACGCGAACTAGTACCGCCGCTTAAGACGATGATGCTCGCGGATTGTGATTCCATCTGGCTAGGATACTGACTATGGCATTTGCCCGCGGAGAAGCTAACCACTTGGGCTGGCGCAACCTTGTCACTACCGCTGAAGAACCACATTGTGGACATGAGTTCCCACAAACCAGCCACCCATTGCTGCTCTTACATCACTTATCTGACTTGCATGTCTGCGACGCACAATCACCTACACGACCTGAATATCTAGATCGCAACGCCGATCCCGATAGTCCTATCCGCGAACAAGTTGGAACTATCGGTACGTACCGTGCACATTCAATGTTGTCACCACATGTTGTTGAATCAATGGTGCAATCACTGAACACAATTACTCACGGCCCTTTATCTGGACATGAAATTGCTGGCGCCATAATTACCGGCGACACAACTGATAATGCGCAGAAAAATGAAGTCGATTGGTATTTAGCGTTACTCGATGGTTTAGAAATTCGTCCTGATTCAGGTGATATCAATAAATATGAAGGTGTAATCGATGATGGCGCCGAACATTACGACGTTAGATATTGGCATCCACATGGAACCCCGCCAGGAAAGGAAGATGATTACGCACGCGCACAATATGGTTTCCCGGTAGTTCCCAATCTTTTGAACTCTTGTCGCGCACCTTTTAAAGCAACGGGGCTTAAGTTTCCTTGGTTTGCTGTCCATGGAAATCATGATGGTTTATTACAAGGTACCGTCGCACCGACCCAGACCGTAAATAAAGAGATGATGGGCGGTAAGCGTTACACCGGTCTTCCAACTACTACGACGTTATTTGAAGTTCTTATGCAGTTCCGGGAAGTTGGTCCAGCGGGTTATCCGCCCGCCGATGATGCGCCGTTTATTCAGGTGAGTGCCGATGTCGAACGTCGCGCAATTGAACGGGGCGAATATGCACAGATGCATTTAGATTCTCCAGGTGCACCGAAGGGACATGGTTTCACGCCAGAAAATGCGCGTAACAAAACTATGTATTACTCCACTTTTATTCAAGGCGTAAAACTTATTGTCATAGACAGTGTGAATCACTTTGGTGGCTGGCAAGGTTCCATTGATACCGAACAGTTTGAATGGTTGGAGCGCGAAGTGGCGCAGTCAGATAAACCAGTCGTATTGGCTTCGCATCACCCATTAAGCAAAATGTTTAATGATTATGCACCAACTGGCCGTCGCGTCTGTGTTGATGAAATTCGAGAAATGCTTGTGAAATATCCAAAAGTCATCGCTTGGCTAGCTGGGCACGAACACCGCCACCATATTGAATGGATTGGTGAGCAAGAAGAAGTAAGTGGTTTCTGGCAGATCGAAACGGCTTCACATGCCGATTGGCCGCAACAGTCGCGTACCGTTGAAATTGTTGAAGATGCCGCTGGTGATATTTACTTCGGTCTCACTGTTGTTGATCATATTGCTGGCACAGATTATGCCGAAGCTAAAACCCCCATCGAGATTGCAGCGCTATCACGAGTAGTCAGCGCAAATGTCTGGCAAAAGCGGCCAGAGCTGGGCGCAAAGCATGGAATTGATTGGTGGTTAGGCCGAGTAACTGATCGAAACGTTGTGTTAAAGATTGCTAAGCGTTAACTATAGAATTGCCCCATGAGTGAATATCAAATCATGCGCTGGCGTGAAATACCTTCTATGGTCGTTGCACGCTCGGGTGATACAACCATCAAAGTTATGTTGGCTTCACGTTTTCAAGAAGCTATCGATGAAGCAGCGATGCGCTTAGGTGAGATTGATGCAGATGCGTATACAAATGGTTGGAACCGTGACCCGTGGGTGGAAGCAAGTGATGCTCCAGATGTTTTAGCTGCACGCATTGCACAGGAATTAGAAGTTGAACTGAATGAAGAAAAATTAACCGCACTACTAGATTCCCTAGGAGATAAATAATGTCAGCAATCTATGAAGCTTTAGAAAAAGGCGTTCTTGCCTCCGATGGTGCAATGGGAACGATGTTGCAGGAGCGCGGATTAACTGATGGTGGAGCACCTGAGCTGTGGAATGTTGAAAAGCCAGAGGAAATTGAAGCGGTTCTTGAAGCCTACGCTTCAGCTGGAGCTAACTTCATTACAACAAATACTTTTGGCGGAACTGCAGGCCGATTAGCTATGCATGGTCTGGAAGATCGATTAGCTGAACTTAATAAAGCTGGTGCATTAATTGCGCGCAAAGTTGCAGATCGTCATCCGAACTGTTTTGTAATGGGTGACATCGGACCGTCAGGTGAATTAATGGAGCCAATGGGAACTTTGACTCTTGAATCAGGTAAAGCGTTATTTGCTGCACAAATTCGTGCGCTTGTTGCAGGCGGAATTGATGCAATTCTTATTGAAACGATGTCAGATTTAAGTGAAGTTGAGGCCGTAGTTGCTGCAGCTAACGAAGTTGCTCCAGGAATGCCAATTATTGCGACTTTGAGTTTCGATACTAATTTGCGCACCATGATGGGTGTTAAGCCAGGAATGGCAGTTAAACATTTAGCAGCACTAGGCGTTCGAATCATCGGCGCTAACTGTGGTCGCGGAACCGATGAAATGGCACAAATTGCTAAAGAGTTAGTCGAAGCGCGCCCTGAAGGTGTCTTTATTATTACGCAATCAAATGCAGGTTTACCTAAGCTACAAGGCGATGAGTTTGTCTATGACGGAACGCCTGAAGAGATGGCACGGTATGCCCATGAGATGAAGGATCTTGGCGTGAACATAGTTGGTTCCTGTTGCGGATCCTCCCCTGCGCATACTCAAGCAATCTCGGCCGCAATTGCTTAAATGAAAAGTAAAATCCTTCTCGTTGGTATCGATGGTTTAAATCTAGATACCGCGCTTGAAAATGCACCAACTTTGGTCGCGCTCAAGGAAAAAGGATTTTTCACACCCATCACAATTGCACCACCGACATGGTCCGGTCCAAGTTGGTCAACGTTATTAACGGGTTCAACTCAAGAAGAACATGGTGTCAGCGATAATTCATTTACTGGTCACAAACTTTTGCACCGTCCAGATTTATTGTCACAAGCTTTCTACCAAGACCAAAGCACTACAACATTTGCTGCAGCAGGTTGGCCTCCACTTGTTGACCCAATTGGACATGGTCCAGTTATTCATGAACGTCGAGAACAAGCTAAAGCTTTGCGTCACCGCGTTTTAGTTCGCGATGGTGAAACTTACGGTTACACCCAGGTAGATGCTGAAATAGCTGCCGCCGCTAACTATGCAATCTCACACCATGGTCCCGATGTCTCATTCATTTATTTCTGCGGAGTAGACGAAGCTGGGCATGCTTTTGGCGCTCTAGGCGCGGAATATAAAGGGGCAATTGCGCGAATCGATGCTTACTTGGATAATTTGCTTCAGGCAGTTCAAGCCCGTGCCAGCGACAATGAACCATGGTTAGTTGTAATCACAACTGATCACGGTCATATTGATGAAGGCGGTCACGGCGGAGACAGTGCACGCGAACGTGCTTCATTTGTTGTAGCGCACGGTGTAGGGCGAGAAAACCCTTCGTGGCCACAGGAATTTGAACCGCAGCAATTAGTTTCATTACTTTTAGCAGAAAGGGCGAAGTGAAATGAACTTTAATAAAGTCATTCTTTACTACGGCTTTGCCCCAATCGCTGATCCTGAGGCCGTTAAGTTGTGGCAAAAAACGCTGTGCGAAACGCTGAATATCAAAGGGCGCATTTTAATTTCACCGCATGGTATCAACGGAACTCTTGGTGGGCACATGGATGATGTGAAGAAATACATTAAAGCTACTCGCCAATATCCAGGCTTTAAGAAGATTGACTTCAAATGGTCAGAAGGCACTGGAAACGATTTCCCAAAGTTAAAAATTAAAGTCAAGGATGAACTCGTGGCTTTTGGTAATCCTGGTGAAATCAAAGTCGATGAAAATGGCGTTATTGGCGGCGGAATTCATCTGCGTCCTGAAGAAGTAAATAAGCTCGTTGAAGAACGTGGCGATGACGTGGTCTTCTTTGATGGCCGTAATGCATTTGAAGCCAAAATTGGTAAGTTTAAAGATGCTGTCGTACCGGATATCACTACTTCTCATGATTTCGTTAAAGAGATTGAGAGCGGCAAGTATGACCACATGAAAGATAAGCCAGTAGTCACTTATTGCACCGGTGGAATTCGCTGCGAAATTCTTTCAGTTGTTATGAAGAATCGTGGTTTCAAAGAGGTTTATCAAATGAAGGGCGGCATCGTCCGTTATGGAAATGCTTTTGGTGATGATGGTCTTTGGGAAGGTTCGCTGTACACATTTGACGACCGCTTAACAATTGATTTCAGCGATCACACAAAGTTAATTGGAAAATGTGCCCACTGCGATGGTTTGACTAAAGAGTTTAGAAACTGCCAAAAACCTGAGTGCCATCAATTAGTTTTGCTTTGCGATCCATGTTATGACAAGCATTTAGATATGCCCTGCAAGCATGATCGCGAAATTAAGCGCAACCGCGATTTAGTGGGTTAAATACTCACTTCGCTGGGCTAGCAACTAATTTATTTAGGCTCCATGCAATCTGCTCAACCGAATGCGCCACTTTCTGTGCATCACTTGAATTACTGCACTGAATTTCAATTACTACCTGCTCCCCCGGCAAAATAGTTAAGCGTTGAGCGCTAACAGTGACCGGGTTAGCAACAATCAACTCTGGGAGCAAAGAAAATTCATGAATAAAGTTGCGAGCTTTGATTACAACGCTGACTAGCTCTTCAGTCGCGGTTGCCTTAATGTCGGCCATAGGTGAATTGAGCTGAGCTACGGGTTTATCCAGCACACGTCTGGCAGCTCGCAGCTCCCCCATTT
>CAIXDY010000075.1 GCA_903918325.1 uncultured Actinomycetes bacterium | reverse complement strand
TTTTTAAACTCCCAAGTGGTAATCCATTACTAGTAATTACAAGTGGGCGCCATCGAGTTAATACCGAACTTGTTGCAAAGAACTTGGGTGTTGAAAAGCTTCACCGCGCAGATGCGGATTTTATTAAAAATGCTTCAGGTTTTTCGATCGGTGGCGTCTCTCCTGTTGGGTGGATAAATCAACCTGAGATCACTTTGCTTGATCAAGCCCTCAATGATTACGAGGTTGCTTGGGCTGCAGCCGGTCACCCGCACTCGGTTTATCCGACTTCTTTTGAAGAGCTATTGCGTGTTACCGGAGCAACTCCAATGATTGTGGGCGAATAACTATGAACACCCTAGGAATGATTGCACTTGTTGTCGATGACTATGACTTAGCCATTTCTCACTATGTTCATGATCTTGGTTTCACCCTCATTGAAGACACAGTCCTTTCCCCCGAAAAGCGATGGGTGGTTGTTGCTCCTAGTTCACAAGGTGCTCGAATACTGCTGGCAAAGGCTGCTAACCAGGCGCAGGTAGCAGCAATAGGTAATTCAACTGGTGGTCGCGTGGGGTTCTTTATGTATACAACTAACTTCAATGAAACTTATGAGAGCTATAAATCAAAAGGCATAGAGTTCATTGAAACTCCCCGCCAAGAGGCCTATGGTCAAGTGGTGGTTTTCAAAGACAAATATGGAAATAAGTGGGATTTAATTGAACAGAAATAGAATGATCCGCTGGTTCAAATGATCGTTGCTTACTTCTGGACAATTAAGCCTAGCCGTATTCCTTTTGCGCTTGTTGCAATGGGTATGGATCGTTTTGTATTACGTCGCTCTAAAAATGTTGGATTCTTCAAATCACTTGGCACAGGTAAAGGTGAAACTTTCACACCCTCTGACGCCAATGCTCTTCGTTGGGGTTTAATCGTAGAAGTTCAAGACATAGATTCCTTTGACCAATCTTTTGTTGTGAAGCAATGGCGTAAAAATAGTGCAAGTGAATTTCGTGCTCTTCTTGAACCAATCTCTTCTCATGGTCAATGGGCAAAGCAGGAACCATTTATTGCAACGGCAAAAGATTGGAATGGACCAGTTGCAGCAATTACACGCGCACGAATTAAGTGGCACCAAAACTTTCGCTTTTGGAGCTCCGTGCCTCCGGTAACGATGTCATTGAAATCGGCTCCAGGGTTGATATCGGCAATCGGAATTGGTGAAGCGCCTATTGGTTTGCAGGGAACATTTTCACTGTGGGAGTCGGCTGAGGCTATTAAGAATTTTGCTTACAAGGGTGCAGCTCACCAAAAGGCGATTGCTGATACTTCGGCCTTTAATTGGTATTCAGAAGAGCTATTTGCGCGCTTTGCTGTGCGTGAAATACGCGGCTCACTTGAATAACTACTACATACAAATGGAATAGGGCAGACTAACTCCTATGTCGATCCGTCATTACACACCAAGACGGCGTCGCTATGGTCAATTATCACCTCGAGCTAATGGCTTATTAAACCTTGTCTTTGGTATTGCAATTTTGCTTCAAGTTATCTATCCCCTAGTTCACGGTGAAACTTTACGTTTGCTAACAATTAACGTTGTCTATTGGGGCGCTGGTGCAATGCTGCTTCACGCACTTCTTGCATACGGCGCCCGCTACGCAAGCACATACTTTCTTTTTACTTTTATCTTTGCATTAATTATTGAACACGTGGGAGTCCAAACTGCTTGGCCATTTGGAAGTTACTCATACTCACCTGATCTTGGATTAAAGATTTTCCAAGTTCCACTTGTTGTACCTTTTGCGTGGATCATGATGGCTCATCCAGTATTAACTGCAGCAAGGCGAATAGCAGGTAACTGGGTATTTCTTTATGGCGGAATTGCTTTAGCTACATGGGATCTATTTCTAGATCCACTCATGGTGACTTCGGGCCGATGGACGTGGAAGGTTTCTGGAGCTCATGTGCCTTTTCAACCAGAGATCCCACTTTCAAATACTTTCGGTTGGTTGCTCAGTGGAATGTTTTTGATTGGGATTCTGCATCTGATTACTCCACGCGAAAAGCGCAAAGGTGGCGCAGGCTTTAGAACTACCGATGCATTCATATTGTGGGTTTTATTTTCAGGTTTCGTCGGCAACCTCTTCTTTTTTCACCGCCCTGGAATTGCGTTATTTGCTGGGGCGATATTTACTATTGTTTTTTCTCCCTATTTCTTCAATCGTTGGTTAGGGCGCCCATAACTTTTATGGATTATGTACTTGGTATTCCCGCAGGGCTAATTTTACTGATAGCTCTGATTAATTTCCTGACCATCAGAACTCCACGGAATTTGATGCAGGTAGAAGAGAAAATTAGCGTTGTAGTACCAATGCGCAATGAAGCCAGTAATGTCGCGCAATTGATTCAAAATCTTGCAAATCAAGAACATTTACTGAATGTGCAATATCTATTGCTAGATGACAACTCTGAAGATGAAACTCTGGCATTACTTCATCAACACACGCAGGGATTGAGCAACTTCACGGTGCTCACTGGTGCGCCTTTGCCACAAGGCTGGATCGGTAAGACGTGGGCGTTACAGCAACTTTTTGAAAAATCGGCTGGCGAGATAATTGTTTCGATAGATGCCGATGTGCGCTTGGAAGTTGATGCCATAAGCCGTGCAGTTACTTTGCTCAGAAGTTCGCATCTAGATTTTCTTTCACC
>CAIXDY010000074.1 GCA_903918325.1 uncultured Actinomycetes bacterium | reverse complement strand
GTGGCTTGCAATTAATTTGCCCTTTGCCTTAACCACCCCAACCGGTTGGTGGCGCTTCTATAAATTAAATATGGATCGCAAAGCCGACTGGGGTTCTTTATGGTTAGCACTTCAACAATTAGGTTTTGGTCTCACTAATCTGAATTACTTAGCGCTCTTACTTTTATTAATAGGCTTGACCTCGGTTGTCATATTTCTCTTTGAATTAAAGGACACCCCGACATTGGCATCCGTTGCTTTTATTGTTTTAGCCGTCGTAATGATTGCCAGCAAGGTTTATTCACCGCAATATGTTTTATGGCTAACACCTTTAGCTGTTATTGCACTGCATGATAAAAAAGATGTACATGCATTCTGGATCTGGCAGATTGCTGAAACCGTGTATCACGTTGCAATTTGGCAACACCTGGCGATTTTTACCGGGGCACATTTTGGTTTGCAACAAGGCGGTTATGCCACCATCACCTTGCTTCGCATTGTGGCCACGGCCTACTTAGCGGCCACCCTAATAAAACGGGCATTACGGGCGCGAAATACACAGGAAACCCTGCTCGATTTACTCTTTGAGGCCTCTAAGCCTTACCCTTAGCGCTCTTAACTAAGCCACCTGGCTCGGTTAAGAAAAGTATTAACCCTCCTGTCACGGAAATGCCGTGGCCGTCTTAGTCCAGAGGAGGTCGGGTTAACGCATGCGTCACTATGAACTTATGGTCATTCTTGATCCAGAACTTGAAGAACGCACAGTCACACCAAGCCTAGAAACATATCTCAAGATCATTAAAGATAGCGGTGGAACCGTCAACAAGCTCGACTTGTGGGGCCGTCGCCGTATGTCTTTTGAAATTGCGAAAAAAGGCGAAGGTATTTATGCAGTCATTGATATGAACTGCGAACCAGCTGCAATCAAAGAGTTGGATCGCCAACTCAATTTGAATGAAGCAATTCTGCGCACCAAAGTAATTCGCCCAGAATAATTAATAAGCACGGACTCCACGAGTAGAGAAGAGGAAATAGTTATGGCAGCAGGAGATACAACAATCACAATGATCGGCAACCTTGTCGATGATCCAGAGCTTCGTTTCACACCCTCGGGTGCGGCAGTTGCAAAGTTTCGTGTAGCTTCAACCCCACGCTATTTAGATAAGCAAACTAATGAATGGAAAGATGGCGAGAGCCTTTTCCTTCAATGTCAGATCTGGCGTCAAGCAGCAGAAAATGTTGCCGAGTCACTGACAAAAGGAATGCGCGTCATTCTCTCTGGTCGTTTAAAGCAACGTTCTTATGAAACTAAAGAAGGCGAAAAGCGCACTGTCTTTGAGGTAGAAGTTGATGAAGTCGGACCATCACTACGTAACGCAACTGCAAAGGTCACTAAGGCCCAACGCACTGGCGGAACTGGTGGCGGATTCTCTGCACCCGCTGCAGCTGATTCATTTAACGAAGATCCTTGGGCAGCAGCTTCATCGTCACCAGCTGGCGGTGGTTGGGGAACTTCCTCAACAACTGACGAGCCACCCTTTTAAATAAACCAACTATCCATTCCTAGTTTCAAACTAGGGCATCTTGAAAAGGAGCACCACAATGGGAGCAAGAAATAATAAGACGCTTCGTGAACCGAAGAATAAGGGCGCAAAAGCTGCGGCCCTTAATAAGAAATTTAAGAAGAAGCCTTGCAGCTTCTGCCAGCAGAAGGTCACATATATCGATTACAAAGATATTGCCACCCTTCGCAAGTACATCTCTGATCGCGGCAAAATCCGCGCTCGCCGCGTTACAGGTGCATGCACACAGCACCAGCGTTCAATCGCAACTGCGGTAAAGAACAGCCGTGAAGTAGCTCTACTTCCTTACACATCTACAGCACGATAAGGGGAATGATTCAATGAAACTCATCCTTACTCGTGAAGTTGCAGGCGTTGGTTCTGCAGGAGATGTTGTAACTGTTAAAGATGGCTTCGCACGCAACTTCTTGTTGCCTCGCGGAAATGCAATTGCATGGTCAACTGGTGGAGAAAAGCAGATTCAGAGCATTCGCCGTGCGCGTTCAGCTCGTGAAGTCCGCGATATCGACCACGCTAAAGAGATCAAAGCCAAGCTTGAGGCAGCAACTGTTGTTGCTAAAGCCAAGGTTGGCGCAAAGGGTGCGTTGTTTGGTTCAGTAACTGATAAAGATGTTGCTGCAGCGATCAAGGCATCAGTTGGTCTAGATATCGACCGTCACACAATTAAGACTGCTGGACACATCAAGAAGACTGGCAACCACGAAGTAAAGGTCTCATTGGGCCATAACTTGGTTGCAAAGATCACGGTTTCCGTAGTTCCTGAATAAGCATTAATTAAAAGGCCCGTCGCTTATGCGGCGGGCTTTTTTATTTCTCGGTAACTGCCACCAGTGCTTGCTTAAAGTAATCACTTGTAAATTCACTGCGCGCTAAATCGTATTTAGACATTCCCCACTCCCAGAAATCAAAATCTAGAACGCTGACTGAATCTTGAATTGATGCCCATAACGTCCAGCCGTATTTAGCCATTAATGCCCACAACCATGCGCGCGCAACTTTGTCAGGGCGATATTTACCGTAATACGCAGTTACTAATTCTTCTAAAGCTTCTATCGGCAAAAATGCTTCAGCCCACACATTGCCAATCTCAAAGCAGGCATCGTTATTTCCCGAATATTCATAGTCAATAAGCCAAATTTTTCCGCCATCATCGATGAAATTGCCCGGCAACAAATCATTATTACAAGGGACTAAACCTTCAAATAAAACGGCAAAAGCTTTTTTGATTTGTTCAACGCGCGGTGCAAAATCTAAATAACCATCCGGAACTCTAAAACCATTGTCTTGCACGATACCCAAGTAATTTTTCTGGGTATTAAACATATTAAATTCATGATCAAAAGCATCTAGGGCATGCAGATTACGTAAACTACTCGCAATGCGCGACAAGTTAGCGGCCACATCGTCGGCGCTATAAGTTTTACCTTGTATATAGGAGATTAATAAAAGACCTTCACCTGGCAGGTAATCCAAAACTTCGGCCCCCACCCCACCTTTTCCCGCAATGGTGGAGTTAATAAATTCAGAGCCACGGTCGATTGCCAATAGCGAAGATGAGTTACTAGAAACCCGGGCCACAAATTTATCGGCGGGGGTTTGGATCAGAAAGTTTCTATTTGTTAAACCGCCCGAAAGTTCGGTTATAGATGTACGCGATTGCAGCCGCGCGACTTTATTAAAAAGGTGTGCAAACTCTTGCTCAAGGACACTATCGGCGGGCACGCATTCAGGATACATTTCATGTGTGGCCGTGTCAGTAGTTCCAGCTCGAGCAAAAATCGTCATTATTGGCGGCGGCGTAGGCGGAACATCAGTTGCTTATCATTTAGCTGAACTAGGCGAAAAAGATGTCATTCTGCTCGATCGCAATGAGTTAACGAGCGGCTCTACTTTTCATAGCGCAGGGTTAGTCGGTCAATTACGCGCAGACCCAACGTTGACGTTGATGAATATGCACTCCGTTGATTTGTATCGAAAATTGCAAGCTACCGATACGCCACCAAGTTGGCGTGAATGCGGCAGCATTAAATTGGCATCGACACCTGAACGTATGCAGGAAATTCGCCGCCAAATCGGTTGGGCTAAAACTTTTGGTTTAGATCTGCATGAAATTTCACCCCAAGAAGCCCAGAACTTATTTCCGCTCATCGACTTAAAAGGTGTTGTTGGCGCCTGTTATATGGCCTCGGATGGCCAAGTTGATCCTTCGCAGTTAGCCATGGCGCTGGCGGCAGGTGCGCGCCGACAAGGTGTTCAAATCTTTACGCACACTCGTGTTTTGGAAATTAAAACAACTAAGGGACGAGTCAGCAGCGTTGTCACCGATAAAGGTGAAATTGAATGCGACATCGTTGTGAACTGCGGTGGAATGTATGCCCCGCAAATTGCTCGTATGGTCAATGTGCGCGTTCCCATTGTTCCCATGAGTCACCAATATTTAATTACTGAAAACTTTATGCCGCCCGATGCACCATACCTGCCTTCGTTGCGTGATCCGGACAATCTTATTTATTTCCGTCAAGAAGTTTCAGGTTTATTAATGGGCGGCTATGAACGCACATCCAAAGCATGGTCGGCTGATTACAACACTATCGATGATATTCCAGCTAACTTTAATAACTCATTATTGGC
>CAIXDY010000073.1 GCA_903918325.1 uncultured Actinomycetes bacterium | reverse complement strand
GGATACTGATCCAGTTGTTAGAGCCGGGCTTGAACTTGAATTAGCAACTGTAGGTCTTAACGTGCTCTTTGAGCGGTTAGAAAAATTAGATCCTGCTGCAGCCATTGCAATAGATAGAGCAAATGCTCGACGAGTAATAAGGGCGCTAGAAGTTATTGCTATTACCGGTAAACCTTTTACGGCAAATCTTCCACGTGGAGCGAGTACGCGCTACCCCCACGCAATGCAGTTTGGTTTAGTTTTAGATCGAGATCATTTATCTGAGCTCATTGATCAACGTGTTAATCACATGTGGGATTTAGGTTTTGTTGACGAAGTTGATCATTTGTTGGCTGCTGGACTTACCTCGGGCAGAACGGCGCAGTTAGCGTTGGGGTACTCACAAATTATCGCAATGCGTGCGGGGCTTTTGAGTGAAGAAGAAGCAAAAGAGGATACAAAACGTGCAACTCGACAGTATGCCCGCCGTCAAGAGACGTGGTTCTCACGCGATGAACGGATCACTTGGATATCCAATGCGCAGCCACGTTTTGAGACCATCATGAAACATATAGAGAAGATAAACTCATAATCATGATTGCGACTTATGGCCACGGAACTGAGAATGATTTTGTGCTCGTTTTCGATCCCGATAATGAAATTTCGATTACAACGGCCCAGACTGCGGCAATTTGTAATCGTGTAAGCGGAGTTGGCGCAGACGGTTTAATTAGAATTACCAAGATTGATGCGGTGTGGTTTATGGATTACCGAAATGCCGACGGCTCACTTGCTGAAATGTGCGGAAATGGTATTCGAGTGATGGCGCGATATTTAGTTGAACGTGGTCATATGCCAGAAGGTATTTTCGCCATCAATACTCGTGATGGCATTAAGCACCTGCGCGTTCCAGCTACGGGTGATATCTCGGTCAATATGGGGAAAGTCGTGGATGAGGGTGAAGAAATCACTGTCTCTACAAATGGAAATATTTGGAATGGCTACAACATCAGCACAGGAAACCCACACGCAGTAGTTTTTGTCGACGATATGAATTTAGTTGGTTCGTTGAGTGAGGCGCCTAAAGTGCGGCCAACTGATTCATATCCCGAAGGCGTCAATGTTGAATTCGTAAAGATCACTGGTGATCATGAAGTAGCGATGCGAGTTTTCGAAAGAGGCAGCCGCGAAACCCGTTCTTGCGGCACCGGAACGTGCGCAGTTGCTTTAGCTGCTGCACTTCATTCAAAAGAGCGATTGCCTTCACATTGGGTTATTTATCCGCCAGGTGGACGTTTAGAAGTTTCAATTGATGGGCATTCCAATGCAACATTGATAGGTCCAGCAGTGCTCGTGAAAGATGTAGATATTACGGAGTTCTTACTTGCCTGATAAAGAGTTCGACCAAGAGTTCGAAGCTCTTCTAGCTGAAAGTGCCCGTGTTGCAGCGCAATACGATGCAAGTGAAGAAGATTTACATGTTGATCCAACACAGGAGCTTTCAGAGCGTCATGCTTTGCGCCGCGTTAAAGGGTTTTCAACGCAACTTCAAGATATTTCAGAAGTAGAAAATCGTGAGCTTCAATTAGAGCGCGTAGTTTTAGTTGGAGTATGGACTGAAGGAACATCTGAGATGGCCGAGAATTCATTGGCTGAATTGAAAGCTTTGGCAGAGACCGCGGGTTCAGAAGTAATGGATGGGCTCATCCAACGCCGAGATAAACCAGATCCCGCAACGTATATTGGTTCTGGAAAAGTTGCCGAACTTCGCCAAGTTGTACTTTCAACTGGTGCGGACACGGTTATTTGCGATGGTGAGTTATCGCCTTCGCAGTTACGGCAGTTAGAAGAGAAAATTAAAGTAAAAGTTGTTGATCGCACCGCTTTAATTTTAGATATTTTCGCTCAGCACGCAAAAAGCAAAGAAGGTAAAGCGCAAGTAGAACTTGCACAGATTGCTTATTTACTTCCCCGCCTTCGTGGCTGGGGTGATTCACTTTCTAGACAAGCCGGCGGCCGTGCAGCAGGTGGTGCTGGTATAGGTGGACGTGGTCCAGGTGAAACCAAAATTGAAACCGATCGTCGAAAAATTCGCGACAAAATGGCGAAATTGCGCCGTGAAATTGCCGAGATGAAAGTTTCGCGTGACACTAAACGCCAAGAGCGCCGCCGCTTTAATATTCCTTCAGTGGCAATCGCTGGGTACACAAATGCGGGCAAGTCATCGTTGCTCAATCGATTAACCGATGCAGGTGTCCTTGTCGAAAATGCGCTTTTCGCAACTCTGGATCCAACGGTTAGAAAATCTCAGACAAGCGATGGTCGCGTTTACACTTTGAGCGATACGGTTGGATTCGTAAGACACTTGCCCCACCAATTAATCGATGCTTTCAAATCAACTTTAGAGGAAGTCTCAGGTTCAGATTTGATCGTGCACGTTGTCGATGGGTCGCATCCAGATCCATTTGAACAAATTCGAGCCGTTCGCGAAGTCATTGCAGATATCGGTGGCGGAGATATTCCAGAAATTATTGCGATCAATAAAGTAGATGTTGCTAAACCAGAAGTAGTCATGGAAATTTTGCGGAAAGAACCCAACAGTTACGCTTTTTCAGTTCGCACCGGTTTTGGCATGGAAGGCTTGCTCCATGCAATTGAAAGCTCACTTCCTCGGCCTTCAGTTGAAATTAACGCCGTCATTCCATATGAGCGTGGTGACATAGTTCATGCAATTCATGAACGCGGAGAAATTTTTTCAGAGCTTTATGTGGAGACCGGAACCTCAATTCACGCCAGAGTCGACGGCACGCTCGCTGCGGTGATTGAAAAACTGCAAGTGAGGGGGGAATAACCCCGACACGCCGGGCGTTATAGCAACAGGAAAGCCCTAGGTGCGCCATGATGCGCCCGCAGGCAACGAGAAATAAGGAATCGAGGTGAGAGCAATGGCAACAGATTACGACACACCCAGAAAGACTGATGAAGAACTCCATGAAGAGTCGTTAGAAGAACTCAAAGCAAAGCGTGTCGATGCTCAATCCGGCCAGATCGATGTTGATGAAGCAGAAGCGGCAGAAACTTTAGAACTACCTGGTGCAGATTTATCGGGTGAAGAGTTAGCTGTGCGTGTCGTGCCAAAGCAAGAAGATGAATTTACTTGTTCACGTTGTTTCTTAGTGCATCACATTACGCAACTTGCTAAAGGCGAAGGCGCTAAAGCAGTGTGCAAGGAATGTAATTAATTCGTTTTTAAAGCATTAACAAGTTGATTCGCCTTATTACTAGTTATTAACCAGTAAGGCGTTTCATCTCGCTTGTCATTTAAAACTACTTTGACTCCAGTTGATGCCCAAAATCGAAAAGCTAAGTAAGCCGCGGGGTTGGCATCCCTTCCGCGCAGTAGCTGCATTGCAGCGCTATCTAACTCAATCGCATCTACAATAAACTTTCGTTCAATATGTGCGCGGCCAACACGCAATTCCTTTTCACTTACTGAAATCACAAGCGAACTGCGAAGTGCAATGAAAACCATACTGAGAGTCAAGGCCACGAAAACTGCAATCGCCGGAGCGTTTCCAAGTGCAGCCCACACCGAGATCACAAAAGAAAGAAAAAAGAAGTAAATAAGAGCGATAAGCCAGAGTGGCATGCGGATTACTTCACGGAAATGCATAGGTCTTACGCTATCGGATACGCTTGCACCTATGAGCCGGATTGCGTCAACAACTCCACCCGAAGGTGCCCTCATCCCGGCGCGCCATCCAAAAGCTCCACCCATTGGAACTCGAATCCCATCCCACTTCGGTCACTGTTTTGGTTGTGGAGATTTACATCCAACGGGACTTCATTTAGTGGCTTACGCAGGTGAAGGCGCTAATTTAACTGCGCAATTTACTGTTACAGAAAATCATCAAGGCGCTCCAGGTTTAGCGCACGGTGGTTTATTGTCTTTAGCTTTCGATGAGGCGCTTGGAAAATTAATGTGGCTTTTACGTTCACCTGCTGTCACTGCGCGATTAGAAACAGATTTCTTAAAGCCGGTACCAATGGGTTCAACGTTACATATCAGTGCAAAAATTACTGGCCAGGTGAACCGAAAGGTTTATTGCGCCGCCGAAGGTCGACTCAATTCAGTAGATGGAGAGTTAGCGGTACGTGCCGCAGCGCTTTTTGTTATCGTTCCGATGGATCATTTCTTAAACAATGCCCCTAAAGAGTATCTAGACCACATCGCAAAGAGCCCCGAGATTCTGGCGTTCGTCGATCCTGATTTTGAAATAAATCCTTAAATGAGCAGATTAAAAGTTTTAATTAAACGCCTCGATTCGAGCGTGCCACTTCCCAGCTATGCAAAAGGGGGAGATGCTGGCGCAGATTTAACAACGACAATCGATGTCACATTAGCTCCGGGGCAGCGCACGTTAGTGCCCACTGGACTTTCGATT
>CAIXDY010000072.1 GCA_903918325.1 uncultured Actinomycetes bacterium | reverse complement strand
GGAGATCAGCAAAAGCGAAAACGTGAATACCGCAATCATGCAAAACTGGCCAACATTCTTATCTTATTTATTGGGCTTTGTGGTCTTGTTTTCTACTTGGTATCAATATCACGCAGGTAGTCAGTATGTAGAAGGCACCAATGCCTGGATTGTTTGGCAACATGGTTTATCGATGGCTTGGGTAGCTTTAATGCCTTTTGGCGTTGCATTACTTGCTCACAACTTAAATACACCTAATCGGAAATGGGCAATTTTCTATTTTGGTGTCTGCTTATTTGGCAATTTCTGGACGACTATGATCCTTTTGGCCTTCGTTAAATTCAAATTTGAAGTCTCCTACAATGAACTTCTCCCAATTCCCGAAGAGGTATTGCGTAAAGCGACTCCAATCTTTTTGGGATTCACTGCACTATTTGGTTTAATTTTGGTGAGCATCTCACTTGCCTATCCTTGGGTGGCTTTAGGAGGATATGTGGCATATGTAGCTTCAAATGTGTCACCAGTGGGCACGCTCAATCGAGTGAAGCCAATGCTGGAAAAAATGGTCGGGGCCGAACGGGATTAATTTTTTATTAATCAAAATCTCGGGCTTACTTTCGTAAGTGGGTGGTGAGGGACTCGAACCCCCGACCCGGTGATTAAGAGTCACCTGCTCTACCAACTGAGCTAACCACCCGAGGCATCCAGGCGCCGGAAACGCTTGAATGCAGGTGGAAACCTATCAGTTTTTGCCAGCTTCTTGGCAACCGGGCAGCTACTTGGCTGGCGCGGTTTTGGTCACTTTTTGGCGTAAATAATCTTTAAAGTGCGTCGTGACCGCGCTCGCCAGTGCGAACTCGCACAACTGTTTCAACTGGAGTAACCCAAACTTTTCCATCTCCGATTGATCCACTGTTTGCAGTTTCTACAATTAAATCAACAATTCCAGCAGCATCAGCATCATCGGCTAAAACCTCAATGCGAACTTTAGGAATGAAATCAACAGTGTATTCAGCACCGCGATAAATCTCGGTGTGGCCCTTTTGTCGTCCAAAGCCACGAGTTTCTGAAACGGTCATGCCTTGAATGCCGTTGACCTGCAGAGCTTTTTTAATGTCATCAACCTTGCCTGGTTTAACGATTGCAGTAATGAGTTTCATTGTTGTCGCCTCTCGTTAGTACCGGTTGGAGTTTCCGGTGATGTCATAAGCAGATTCTGCGTGATAAACCGTATCTAATCCAGTGAGTTCGTCATCTCTAAAGGCTCGGAAACCGATGGTGGCGCTAATCGCTTTAGCAATAAGCCATGTGGCACAGAAAGAGAAGAGAGCAACGGCCACGATTGCAATCACTTGGTGAGTCAGTAGCGTGAATCCACCGTGAGCAATCAGACCATTCTTACCTGCAGCATTTACGGTAACTGTTGCAAGAACACCGATTCCTAACATTCCAATAATTCCAGAAACGCCGTGAACACCAACAACGTCTAGCGAATCGTCATAACCAAATTTATATTTGCGAGTAACAGCATAGGCAGCAGCAACTCCGGCAATTAAGCCAAGGATTAATGCACCCAGTGGATTAATAAATCCGCAAGCAGGCGTGATTACAACTGCGCCGGCAATTGCACCAGATGCAACACCAAGTGTTGTAGCTTTTCCATCACGGCGCTTTTCATACAGGGCCCAGGTCATTGATGCCGCAGCGGATGCAATTTGAGTATTGATCATTGCAGTGGCAGCTAAAGAGCCTGCAGATAACGCACTTCCAGCGTTGAAACCAAACCAGCCAAACCACAACATTCCTGCACCTAATAAAACGAGCGGCATATTGTGTGGACGCATGGGATCTTTTTTGAAGCCATCGCGCTTACCCAAAACTAATGCCAGAGCAAGTGCTGCAGCGCCAGAGTTAATTTCAACAACGGTTCCTCCGGCAAAATCCAGAGCACCTAACTTGTCGACGATCCAACCACCGGTGCCGCTTTGTGAAGCAAAAGCCCAATGCGCAACGGGGATGTAAACAAGGGTTATCCATATAGCTACAAATAAAACCCATGAACCGTATTTAGCGCGGTCGGCAATTGCACCTGAAAGAAGAGCCACAGTGATGATGGCAAAAGTTAATTGGAACATTGCAAAAGCTAGCGTTGGAATTTGATGACCTTGGGGGCCAACAACTTCGTTGAGAGTTTTAGCTAAACCAACATGTTCAAAGCCACCGATGAGTCCGTTGTGGGATTTTCCAAAAGTGAGTGAATATCCGTAGAGAACCCAGATAATTGTTGTTACACCAATTGCAGCAAAAGACATCATCATCATATTGAGTGCACTTTTTGCGCGCACCATTCCACCGTAAAAAATTGCCAACCCGGGAGTCATGAATAAAACAAGGGCTCCACTTGCAAGCACCCACGCTGTATCGCCGCTGTTGATCACTTAGCTCTCCCTAAGTTGTCGAAAGGTTGAATTAATGTGAAGCGTTATATCGATTGTATGAATTATTAATTTCTTCTTCAGCGGCATCGTGGCCAACCCATTCGCCACCATGAACTTCTTTGCCTGGTTCTAGAGTTTTATAGACTTCAAAGAAGTGCTTGATTTCATCAAGTTCATAAATTGGAACATCTTGAATATCTTGCAGGCTGGCTTTGCGAATATCACCGGCAGGAACGCACAAAAGCTTGTCATCGCCGCCTTTTTCATCGGTCATGCGAAACATTCCAATGACGCGGCAAGAGACTACGCAGCCCGGAAAAGTCGGTTCATCCAACATAACCAAGGCATCCAGTGGATCGCCATCAAGGGAGAGTGTGTTTTTTACAAAACCATAGTCGTGCGGAAAACGTGTTGCAGTAAAGAGCATTCGATCTAATCGAACTTCACCCGTTGAATGATTGATTTCGTATTTGTTGCGAGACCCGGCAGGGATTTCAACGACTACATCGAAGATCATTGCGCATCCAGCTCTCTATTTGGTCTTGCAGTAATAGTGGGGTGAGCGACGGGGCTCGAACCCGCGACATCTCGGACCACAACCGAGTGCTCTACCAGCTGAGCTACGCCCACCATGTACGTCAAAGTCTACCTGTTACTCCGTAGCGCCCGGAACGAATACTGCGCTGCGGTAATACGCTAATTCGGCAATTGAATCTTGGATATCGCCCAATGCGCGGTGGTTGCCAGTCTTAGCGGGGGCGTTGAAATACGCCTTGGGATACCAACGGCGGGCTAACTCTTTGATCGATGAAACATCGATGGTGCGATAGTGAAGGTAGTCATTGAGCAAAGGCATATCGCGTGCAATGAAAGAACGATCAACTGAGACAGAGTTTCCGGCCAATGGTGATTTTCCGGGAACGGTCTGTGCTGATTCTAAATATTTGATAATCGCTTCTTCGGCTTGACTCACTGAAATGCCATTAGGAATCTCGGTAATTAATCCAGAGGTCGTATGCATCTGTGTCACGAACTCATTCATCCCAGCTAATTGCTCGGCGCTCGCCTTAATGACGACATCGATTCCATCGCCAATAACATTGAGTTCGGAGTCGGTTACAAGCACGGCGATTTCGACGAGGACATCTTTCTCAAGAGAAAGCCCCGTCATCTCGCAATCGATCCAAATCAGGTTCGGTTGTTCATTGGCCATGGCGGCACTGTACGGGAATGAGGGTGATTTCACCTTTTGTTAACCTTCTGGACACCTTTGGTCCACATAAAAAAACCCGGATACAGACAGGATTCGGGGCATGACATTGTTGGAAGCCAAGCCTGGCGCCACGCCTTCCCCTCGTGAAATCACGACTAAACCCCGAATCTCGGACCAGATTTTTCGTGGAGTTGTCACAAGTTTTGGAATGTCGGCACTAGTTATATTAACTTTAATCGGTACGTTCCTTGCTTTCCGCGGCGTGCAAACAATTCACACAATTGGTTGGGGCTTTTTAACTAATTATAATTGGGATGTAACAACTAGTGAGACTGGCGTTGTCACAAATCATTTAGGCGTCGGCGCGATGTTAATCGGAACCCTTTTAGTTTCAGCAGTTGCAATCATTGTAGGCGTTCCACTTTCAATTGCTATGGCTTTATTTTTAACTTTCTATGCCCCGCAACGCCTTAGAGTTATTTTCATTTCCATCGTGG
>CAIXDY010000071.1 GCA_903918325.1 uncultured Actinomycetes bacterium | reverse complement strand
GACGCGCATGAATAGCGGCTAAGCACAGTTGATAGAAATTAACTGAAGTCGTATCGCAGACAAGAACTTGTCCAGCAGCTGCGCCAAGCGCTGCAGCTCCAAGTAAATCTCCCGTTGGTTGCGCCTCATCGACCCAATGGCCCCACCCCGTGACAACCTCAGGTCCCCACTCCTTGACCATGAAATCATTAATTGCAGTGATAGTTGCTTTTGGCAATCGGCCTAATGAATTTCCATCCAAATAACACATTTCGGGGTCTGTAACCACGAACTGTGATTTGAAATGAGCCAGTGGATCTTTTCTATCGAGTTCAAGGGCGTATTCACGGTCAGTTACATGCATAGAGGAAAGGTACGCTCTCCCATCATGGCGCGCAATGTTGTAAATATCGAAGAGGTCTCCAAGGCCTTTGATATTAAAGAGCTTTTAGTAGGCGTCTCCCTGGGCATTTCTGAAGGCGATCGCATTGGAATTGTTGGGCGCAATGGCTCTGGAAAATCAACTTTAATGAAAGTTATTGCCGGTGTTGAAGCACCCGATGCCGGCCGCGTTACTAAATCAAATGCAGCACGTATAGGTTTGCTATCCCAAGTTGATTCAGCCGATCCTGAAAGTACCGTCGGTGAAGTTGTGCTGGGCGATACGGCAAAACATGAATGGGCGAGTGAACCAAATATCCGTGAAGTTTTTACGGGGCTGTTTGGAAGTTTTGATGATCACATCTTTGATCGCAAATTTGGTCAACTTTCAGGTGGAGAACGTCGACGAGTTGGCTTAGCAAAACTTTTAATCAATGAACTTGATCTTATTTTGCTCGATGAACCAACAAATCATTTAGATGTAGAAGGTGTGGCATGGTTAGCCGAGTATTTAAATAACCGAAAAGGTTTAGCAGTCACTGTTGTAACGCACGATCGCTGGTTTCTAGATGCGGTAACTGATCGCACGTGGGAAGTCGTTGATGGAAAAGTTGAAGAATACGATGGCGGGTACAGTGCATTTGTTTTAGCTAAAGCTGAACGTTCGCGCCAATCATCAGTAATGGATCAGCGTCGTAATATGTTGATTAAGAAAGAACTAGCGTGGCTGCGCCGTGGCGCACCGGCTAGAACATCCAAACCAAAGTTTCGAATTGATGCGGCAAATGTTTTAATTGCCAATGAACCAGCGCCGCGCGATCAAGGCGAGCTACTTAAATTTGCACTGAATCGTTTGGGCAAGACGGTTTACGAAGCCCATCATGTGAAAGTCCAGTTGGGCGATAACGTATTAATTGAAGATCTATATTGGAACGTAGGACCAGGAGATCGCATCGGCGTGGTCGGAGTTAATGGCGCAGGCAAAACAACGTTAATGAAAACTTTAGTGGGCCAGATTCAGCCAGCATCAGGAAAATTAGTAACTGGCATAACCGTTAAAGCGGCATTTCTAACGCAGCACTTGGATGAACTCGATCCAACTTGGCGTGTTCTGGAAGCGGTGGAGAAAGTGGCTAACCGCGTGGAAATCGGCGGCGGGCGTGAGCTTTCAGCTTCACAGCTGTGCGAGCGTTTAGGTTTTGATCGCGAATCACAGTGGACGCCAGTGGGAGATTTATCGGGCGGCGAAAAGAGGCGTTTGCAATTAACTCGTCTCTTAATGGATAGCCCCAATGTTTTATTACTAGATGAACCAACAAATGATTTTGATATTGAAACTTTGACTGAGCTCGAAGATTTGTTGGATAGTTACGGCGGAACGTTGATTGTGATTTCTCACGATAGATATTTCTTAGAACGTGTCTGTGATCGTTTTGTAGGTTTATTGGGAGACAAAAAAGTTAGAGATCTTCCACGAGGCGTTGATGAATACTTAGAGCTTCGTCATGAGACCTTACAACCCGCCTCTAGCGCGCCCAAGGATAAGAAAACTTCTAACGCTG
>CAIXDY010000070.1 GCA_903918325.1 uncultured Actinomycetes bacterium | reverse complement strand
GGAGCTGTTTTCTTCCCCGATGCAGGCGAGACATTACGGTTCCGGCGGGCACGCCCACGATTTCTGCAATCTCTTTGTAAGAAAAGCCTTCAACATCGGCTAAATAAACGGCGATACGAAACTCTTCTGGAATTTCTTGAAGTGCACGCTTGATATCGCTGTCAGGAAGATTTTCTAGCGCTTCGACTTCAGCAGATTTTCCTTGATCACTTGTGTGGGAAGCTGCATCAGCTAACTGCCAATCTTCAATTTCACCGGCGGAAAGTTGCGGACGGCGCTGATCTTTTCGATACGTATTAATAAAAGTTGTAGTGAGTACTCGGTATAACCAGGCTTTTAAATTCGTTCCAGGTTCGAACTGATGAAATGAAGCAAACGCTTTTAAATATGTGTCTTGTACTAAATCTTTTGCATCATCTGGATTTCTTGTATACCGAAGTGCAGCGGCATATAACTGATTAGTAAAGGCAAGGGCATCGCGTTCAAAGCGCGCAGCACGCTCGGCCGAGCTCTCTTTAACTAAATCCGTTGATGTCATCGTGGTCCAAGATTATCGTTAAAAGAGCGTCTCTGGCTCACCTAAATTAATAGCCTCGGTTAACGTTTTGCCATTATTAGCCACAGAGTTAACGGCCGATGAAACTGGGCGGGCGGTAACAATCGACTCAGGGGATTGCACCACCATAAGATTTCTAATCGCCTCGATATCTTTATTCTCAGAATCTAGCCAAGCTCCCCAGCGATCATGTGGCATAAACACTGGCATCCGACTATGAATCGTTGCTAACTCTCCTTGAGCTTCTTGCGTAATGATTGCTGCACTTTCAATTGCATCACCATTAGGTGCACGCCAGCTGCTCCAAATTCCGGCAACCGATAACTGCATTCCATCGCGAGAAGTTATATAGAAAGCCTGTTTAGGTCGATATTGGCCAAGGGCTGTGGCCCATTCGTAATAACCCTCTACCGGAATTAAGCAACGTCGTTGTTTGAATGCATCTCTAAAAGTTGGCTTTTCATGCACGGTCTCACTACGCGCATTAATTGCGCGCGATTGCGAAGCTTTTGCTTCAGCATTATCAGTTAACCACGGTGCGATTAATCCCCAAGAGACCACCGCTAAATTTTTGCGCATTTCATTTTCGGCAGATGCACTGGTTCGGACAATATAAATGGGATTAGTTGGGGCTATGTTCCAATTAACTTGAATCGATTGTGCTGGTGACGTCCCAGATATTTCAAACTGCTCCATAAGTTCGCGCATATCTGCACTCTGCGCATATCGACCACACATGCGCAAAGGATATGGGTAAAACGAGCGCACTGCCGGTCACGATAGACTTAGGCGATGATAAATAACGAGGCACACTGGCCCGCGCTTTTTCGCGGCATGCACCCAGTTGATATCTCCGTTGTTATTCCTGGATCAAAATCAGTTACTAATCGCGCCCTTATTTTGGCGGCGCAAGCCGATTCCCCTTCAGTTCTTCGTCGCCCGTTGGTTTCACGCGATAGCGAGTTAATGGTTGCGGGTTTGCGTGCACTTGGCGTTGGAATTACTGAAAAAACCCTTTCAGTACATGGAATGCAAGAGCTGCAATGGTTAGTTAATCCAGCAGCGATGCGCGGCGGAGTGAAAGTTGATGTCGGAAATGCCGGAACCGTTATGCGTTTTCTTCCTCCACTAGCCGCGCTTGCAACAGGTGAAGTCGCATTCGATGGAGATCCACGTTCATATGAGCGCCCACTTGGCCCAGTCATTAAAGCTCTGGAAGAACTCGGCGTAACTATTGAACATGATGGACGTTATAGCTTGCCAATGAAATTACATGGCACTGGAAATATTCCTGGCGGTGCATTGACCATTGATGCCAGCGCTTCGAGCCAGTTTTTATCGGCACTTCTCTTAGTTGCCGCAAGTTTTGATAATGGAATTGTTGCAACACATAAAGGCGGATTACTTCCATCAATGCCGCATATTGAAATGACTGTCGATATGTTGCGAAGTTTTGGTGCCGACGTTCACGTTGATGCCGCAGCGCAATCTTGGCGTGTTAAGCCTGGAAAATTGCATGGTCTAGAGCTAGTAATCGAACCTGATCTTTCAAATGCTGCGCCATTTTTATCTATTGCATTGGTCTGTGGTGGAAGTGTGACAATCGCTGATTGGCCAAGCAAGACAACACAACCCGGCGATCAACTGCGCTCAATTTTCGCAGCGATGGGTGCAAAAATCTCAATGAGCGAAAAAGGTTTAACACTTACTGGCACTGGTGCAATCCATGGAATTGATATTGACCTACATGATGTTGGTGAATTAACGCCATCAATTGCCGCGGTTGCAGCCCTTGCAGATTCACCGTCACATTTACGTGGAATTGCACATTTACGTTTACATGAAACCGATCGCCTAGCTGCGCTCACTCGAGAAATTAACGCCCTCGGTGGCAACGTTGTAGAAGAGGAAAGTGCGCTCCATATAACTCCAGCACCATTACATGGCGGTGTTTTCCATACTTATGATGATCACCGACTAGCAACGGCAGGTGCGGTTCTTGGTTTAGTTGTTCCTGGTATTGAAGTTGAAAACATTGCAACTACACGTAAAACTTTGCCGGATTTTCCAGGGTTATGGAGTTCACTTCTTGCCTAAATCTTTACATTTAAATCTCGCCATTCAATTCTGCGAAGGGCCGTTGTAATGTCACCACGCGAATACGATGAATCAGATGCACGCGTACGTCCTTCGCGTAGTACTCGCCCACGCAGCAAGGACCGACCAACTCATGCAACTGCAATTTCAGCTTTAGTTACAACGGTTGATCGTGGTCGTCAAACATGCATCACTGACGACGGTGTGATTATCACTGCAATGCGCGCACGCGAACTGGGACCAAAATCAGTTGTAGTGGGAGATCGCGTTTCTATCGTTGGCGATGTCACTGGCGATGAAGGCACACTTTCACGAATTGTTGCCGTCAACGAACGCCGTAATTCGCTCAGCAGAACAGTTGATGATTCGGCGCATGTAGAGCGCACAATTGTTGCAAACATTGATCAATTAGTAATTGTTGTTGCTGCGGTCAATCCGCTACCTCGCAGAGGTCTTATCGATCGTTTCTTAGTGTCAGCTTTTACCGAGGGCAT
>CAIXDY010000069.1 GCA_903918325.1 uncultured Actinomycetes bacterium | reverse complement strand
CCCTTGTGGCAGTTGCTGGAATTCTCAGTGTCGGTGCAGTCATGGCACAAACTCAAGAAGAACCACCTGCGGTTGCAACAGAAACCGTTGCTCCCGCTACTCCAGTAGCGACTACTACGAGCACTCCAACAGCAACTCCAACATCAACAGCAACTGTAAGTAAAAAGGCCGTTGCATCATCGAAGCCACGTGCTCACAAAAAATCAGCGGCGCCTTCAGCTTCAACTCCAGCTGTACCGGCAAATGCAACTACAGCTTCAACTGCACCTGCACCTGCGCCTGCGAAGAGCGGCATCACGACTCCTAAGATTGGGAAATTACCCAAAGGTGGAGAACATGAAGGTGGAGAACATGAAGGTGGCGGAGAAGACGACTAAGGAGTCGTATTTCCTGCATTAGAAATTTCGGCATCAATATTTGGTGCCGCAATTCTTCCCAATAATTTATCTATTGCAGCCCGTGCTTTTAATTCTGCCGAAGTACCTTTTGGGATTTTGTCGGCTAACGTAACAAATACATATTCGCGATCAGTTGATTGAACATATCCAGCTAAATTTACGGTGCCATTTAATGTTCCAGTCTTCGCATGAACTAACCCAACAGCATTTGGTGCTGTAGTGCTGAAACGATCTTTCAAAGTTCCTGAAACTCCACTGATTGGCAAGTCGCTATAAAGTGCAGCAAATTTAGGATCCTTGCGCAGATTAATCAAAAGTTGGCCCATGATTGTTGCAGTAATTCGATTTTTCTTTGAAAGACCACTTCCATCGGCAACAACTAATGCAGAAGAATCAATATTAAATTTCTCAAGGAATGATGCAAAAGTGATTGCTACGCCTTTGTCATCGAAAGGATGGCCAGCCGCTCTTGACGACAGTCGAGCTAAACGTTCAGCCAGTAAGTTGTCACTATTTAGCAAAGTAAATTTCAGAATCTCTTCAATTGTTGGAGAGTTTGAATCCAGAATCTTAAGGTCGGCATGGCTTTGAGTCGTCTCGGGTGAAACGCTTTTGATGGCTGGCCTAAAACCATGCTTGGCCCAGAAACTTTTCAAGAACGCCACATCATTTGAAAAGAGGCCGTTGTAATAAATCGTGATGCCCCTCAAAGAACCTTTATTGGCCGCTTTGAGCGCCTTCATGGAAGTAAAACCTATTCGAGGGAGTGAGGTTCGGTGCATTTTTACAGCTACCGTGTTGTCAGTGCTAAACCAAGGATCTAATGAACCTTGAATAACCAAACTCTTTGGCGAATTTCCCACTGATACCGTTGTATTAAAACTACTAGCTGGATCTAAATATTCATACACGGCTGCACCGGTAAGTATTTTCATGACTGACGCTGGTATCCGTGGGGTATCGGCATTCCGGCGATAAATAACTTCGCCAGTTTTTTCATCAATTAAAATCATTGCTGGGTTAGATAGAGCGGGCGAAATAAGTAATTGATCTAGAATTGCTGGAATTTCACTCGGAGATGGAACAGCTTGCGCCGAACTTATAGAAAGGGCGGTCGCAAGTAGCGCGGTTATAAATACTAACTTTTTAGGCATTAAAAATATTATCGCCAGAGTGAAGCGATAAGAATATTAGTAACAGTTAATCCAACGAGCAGTAACCAAGTTTTCTTCGGTAACTCAGGTTTTTTTACATTCTTATACCCGATAGCAAGAATTGCGATAAGTACTAATAACTTGATGCCATATTTTGTGTGATTCAAAGTTTGGTCTGGATGAACCGTGGAGTACATGCCAACCATGGCAACTCCAGCAATTAGTGCAGTAAGGCCGGCGTGCAGAATTCCTGGGTTGAACTTACGTGGATTCTTATTCCACTGAAGTAGCAATAGCGCAAGAATTGCAACTACGCAGAGAACGTGGACACCTAGAAGGATGCTGTTGATTAGTGACATGTATGCAGTTTAGAGTGCCACCATGTCTTCTCCAACTACGCCAGCCTCAATTGGACCGGGTGAGTTTTTCCCAGTCGTCGGAGTTGGACCACATGATCAACCGTGGCCAGAAGGGCCGCAGTACGACCCTGAGTTATTACTGAATGGTGATCGCAGAAATGTTTTAGACCACTACCGTTACTGGACTGTTGAAGCGATAGTCGCCGATTTAAATACAAAGCGGCATCCACTGCAGATTGCCATTGAAAATTGGCAACATGATTTAAATATTGGCTCAATAGTTCGAACTGCAAATGCTTTTAACGTTACAGCTGTTCACATCATTGGAAAGCGTGACTGGAACAAGCGCGGTGCGATGGTGACTGATAGATATCTAACTGTCCACCATCACCCCACCGTTGAAGAGTTTGCGCAGTGGTGTAAAGAAAATGAACTCCCAATTATCGGAATTGACAACGTGCCAGGATCTAAGCAGCTTGAACCGGCGCAGTTACCAGAAAAATGTGTGCTCTTATTTGGTCAAGAAGGCGCTGGGATGTCGGATGAAGGTATTGCAGTGTGCGAAGTTCTTTATGAGATTAATCAATATGGGTCTACACGATCTATGAATGCCTCAGCTGCTGGCGCAATAGCCATGTATCACTGGGCTTTGCAGCACCTGCCTAAATAGTTGTTTCTTCCGCTAACGCCTCTTGAACCGCTTTTAAGCGCCGTTCGATCTCATCGGCCTCATCATTTCGTCCCTGCATGCGGATGATCTTTGCAATACGAGTTTCTAAATCAACGATAAATTCAAAGTCTTTTGGATCATCTTCGCTGACCACTGAAAGTACTTGTTCTAAAGTACTGAGAGCGTCATCAAACTTCTCAAGTAAAATCTGAGCTTTGCCTACTTCAAAAAGTGCAAAATTTTCACGGCGGTGATCATGTCCAGTTTCAAAAACATCTACCGCGCGTTGTGCAGTTTCTAGGGCCAATTCACCTTCGCCGAGTTCTATGAGACACGATGCAATTTTTTGATCACAACGTGCAACATGGATGACTTCTTTATTTCGCTTAAACAATGCACGAGCTTCTTTAAATGCGTCAATCGATTTTTCATAATGCTTAAGCTCGCGCTCGGCACAACCAATTAAGTGCAAGTCATTAGCTGCGCCAATTTCATTTCCATCTACTAAATGCTCCTGGGCACATTCATTCATAGTTTCTACAACTTTGTTGTACTGCTTCGAGGTGTACCACCACTCGCCTAAGGTGCAGGCAAGTTCAAGAGCGATAGGTGATTTGTTTTCACGCAAAATCTCTACCGCTTTACTCATTGCACTTGCCGCTTCATCCATGCGCTTCAATTGATTTAAGTTGTAACCAATTGCTGAATACGCCTGCGCTAAACCTTCGCTTGGTGCACTTTCACCAAGCGTTGAATAAATATCTCGCGCAGTTTCGGCAAGGGCTAAGGCTTCGTCATATTGTCCGCGGGCATAAATGCGAGCGCTTAATTCGTAATATGTACTCGCGCGCTCTTCGCCATCGACCTCAGGGATTCGATCCCAGAGCATCTCTTCGGTGATGATCTCTTCCATGTCATCATCTTCACTCACGCGCCAGACTCTATACGCCCGCTCGCCGTGCTTGCCCGTGACAGGCAGATTTCAAATAGACAACCCAACGAGCGTGATTTACCCTTGCTACTTGCAAATCATTTGCATCTAGGCAAGGAGCCCCGTGAACGTAATTGTGAAGCCCACCCAGCGGATTCCGCTGCGCGAACGCCTCACACGCGACGAATGGCGCCGTATGGGGGCCATGTTCGGCTTCATCGCCTTCTT
>CAIXDY010000068.1 GCA_903918325.1 uncultured Actinomycetes bacterium | reverse complement strand
TTGCTCGTTGGTTTAGCTTTCCCTGGCGACTCACTTCTTTTCTTAGCCGGCGTTGCAGCATCTGGTTCAGGCGCGGCAGTTTTAGGTAATGCGCATTTATCGTCAACGGCGTTATTTATAGGTGCACCAATCGCCGCAATTGCTGGAGCGCAAGTAGGGCATTGGTTTGGTCACAAATACGGGCGCACTTTATTTGCCCGCCCAGACGGTCGAGTTTTTAATCACCAACGCGTAGTTGCAACGGAAAAATGGTTACGCAAATATGGAACTGGCAAAGCAATTGTCTTGGCCCGTTTTGTTCCATTTATTCGCACACTTATTAATCCGATGTGCGGCGTTGTTGGAATCCCTGCCAAGAAGTTTTTTACGTGGAATGCCATCGGCGGAATTGTGTGGACCGAAACCGTTATAAGTCTCGGTTTTATTTTGGGCGAAAAGTTAAAGGGTTCAGTTGATAAATATATTCTGCCGTTAGTTGCATTAATTGTTATTGCATCACTGCTTCCAGTTGTTGCCGAACTATTTCGCGAGTGGCAAACCCGCAAACATCACAAGTAAGTTTTACAAACCCAGATCTGCTAATTGAAACGCAGCACGGTATTCATAACCAGCTTCTTTAATTTTTGGTTCAGCGCCGCGTTCAACAATTACGGCAACACCAACAACAATTGCGCCAGCTTCAACTAAAGCTTCAACTGCAGTTAAAACTGAACCGCCCGTTGTAGAAGTATCTTCAACAGCCAATACGCGCTTACCTTTTACATCTGGGCCTTCGATTCGGCGTTGTAAACCATGAGCTTTTTCAGCTTTGCGCACAACAAATGAATCAATTTTTTTACCGCGCTGTGCAGCCACATGCATCATGGCTGTTGCAACGGGATCGGCGCCAAGAGTTAAGCCACCAACTGCCTCGTAATCTAAATCTTTTGTAAGTTCCAACATCACTTCACCGACAAGAGGTGCAGCTTCGTGATCAAGAGTGACACGGCGCAAATCGACGTAATAGTCGGCCTCTTTGCCTGATGACAAAATAACTTTGCCATGAACAACGGCCTTTTTAACGATCTGGTCTTTAAGGGCTTCGCGTGAACTCATGCGGGCGAGCCTACTATCTATGTCGGCAGCCTTTTCACCCAGTACCCTTCGTTTCATTATGGCAACTAAGAAAAAGGCGGCAGTTCGCCGTAAGCCAGCTAAAAAAGCTGCGGCCACTAAACGCGCGCTCAATAAAACAATAGCGTCGCTGCGCAAAGAGGCGGCAATGCTGGAGGATTTTGTTGCTACGTTGGATCTCGTTGCAGAGGTACCAATTACTCGTAAGAAAGTTGTAAAAAAGCGTGCAGTTAAAAAAGCCGCAAAGAAAAAGCCCCGCAAAAAGTAATCTTACGAATTTCATGTGGGTTTACCGTAAAGCCCCACATTGTTTAATTAAGCCCCTTACTGTTTTCTCATGAACGCTGCTCGCCTTGAGACATCTCGATTGTTTCATCGCTTTGGATTTGGACCTCGGCCAGGTGAGTACGCCAAAGCCTTAAAAACGGGATTACCGATTACGCGCACTTCTTTGTTAACTCCGCCGGCAATCGATAATGGCGCAGCGAGCGTTAAAGCACCAGCTATTAAAGATTTAGGAAAACGACCTGCACAAAAAACAGTTGCGTTAGTTGAATTCAATATTGCAGTAACAACACAGATACGTGAAATGACGGTGTGGTGGTTAGATCGAATGGTCGCAAGTGATCATGGATTAACTGAACGCATGACTTGGTTTTGGCACGGTCACTGGGCAACTTCAATTGATAAAGTGAATTACGCATTGCCAATGTATATTCAAAATAATTTATTACGCAGCAACGCTCTCGGTAATTTCACTTCATTTACTAAATCAATGCTCAATGACTGTGCGTTGCAATATTGGTTAGATGGACAAGACAGCACACCGGCTGCGCCAAATGAAAACCTTGGCCGCGAGTTAATGGAGTTATTTGTTCTAGGAGTGAATCGATATACCGAAGATGATGTAAAAGCTATATCTAGAGCGCTTACGGGTTATCAAGTGGTTCTCAATAGCGGCACCACCGTAATCAATCCCAAGCGCAAAGATTCAAACCCCGTCGTTTTATTAGGCAAAACCGCCGCGTTTACTGGAGATTCCTTAGCTGATTTTTTAACTAGCAGAGATGACTGTGCCACTTTTATTTCTGAGCGCCTGTGGTACCGATTCATTTCAAGCACGGAAACAATGCCTGCAACTTTTAGCGCTAAAAACGCATTTAATGGGCGAAGTATTTCAGCTGCAGTTCAAGCAATGGCTAGTGATTCTTCAATGCAAGATCCAAACAATTCTTTAGTTAAATCGCCGGTTGAATGGTTTGTCTCGGCCTGCAGAGCATTAGAAATTTTACCGTCGAATCTTGAAACAACTTCGCAACTTCTCAATCACTTAAACAAACTAGGGCAGACACCTTTCTTGCCACCCAATGTTGGTGGTTGGCCTGCCGCACAAGCTTGGCTCACTTCAGCGACTGCGCAATACCGCTTAGCGTGTGCAACGTGGTTAATTAAACAAAGTTCACTTAAAGCGCTCACCGATATTGCCGTTGAGGATCGTGTTTTAAAAAGTGCCGACTGGTTGGGTGTTGCAGAGTGGAGCGCACGTACTCAAGCTGCACTGAGAAACTCTTTAGATAACCCCGCACAGTTTGCATTAATGGCGCTGTGCAGTCCGGAATACATTGTGAGTGCATAGGAGCGATCATGGACACAATATCTCGGCGCAAATTTCTTAAATTAACAACTGGCGCAGTTGCCGTTGGAGCTGCCGCTAACTTCTTAACGCTCGATCAAATTGCTGAAGCCGCGATTAGTCGTCCGCTACCTGATAACACGCCAATTTTAGTTATCGTGACTTTATATGGCGGTAACGATGGTTTAAATACAGTTATTCCATACAAAGATCCGATTTATTATTCTTCACGGCCAGAAATTTCCTA
>CAIXDY010000067.1 GCA_903918325.1 uncultured Actinomycetes bacterium | reverse complement strand
TTTCACTGGATTTTCTGGTTTTATTTTGCGCAAGCTTGATAACTTAGGACTACGTGGTCTCACCGCCACGGTACTAATAATTGCCGCAGCATTTATTGCTTATAAATTTAAAACGTGGAGGCCATTAAATTTAGCGGTTCTATCGCTACTTGGACTTAATTTAATTGTAGGTATTTTCAAACTTGTTTTAGGTCGTTCAAAGCCGCGCGATGGTTTTGATCTCTTTCATGCTGGGGGAATGTCCTATCCCAGCGGGCACGCATCCAATGCAGTTCTGTCTTGGGGTGTTTTGGCTTATCTCATTTTTAGATATGCAGGGGTGAATAAATACCGTGGACGTTTAGCTAGTTTAGGTGTCGTTACGGTTTCATTAACTGTTTGCACTGTGTCATTGATTCGCCAAACTCATTGGTTCACCGATCTTTTAGGTGGCTTATTTATTGGTAGTGCATTATTAGTCGCTGTGATTGCAGTTGACCGATACGTTCCCTCTAAGAGCCAACTGCACTAGACTTAATACATGATTGATGGAATCGGCATTGATGTCGTTGATATCGAACGATTCAAGTTATCTCTTGACCGAACACCGGGCTTATTAGAAAAACTTTTTACCGACAATGAACGCACAAAACCTCTTCAATCTCTAGCTGCTCGCTTCGCTGCTAAAGAGGCTCTAGCTAAAGCTTTAAATGCGGGCAAAGGATTGAGTTGGCATGAAGCTGAGATTATTAATCTTGAAAGTGGGAAACCAGCATTTTTATTTAGAGGTGAAATCGCTGAGATAGTTGATGGCGCAATGGTTCATGTCTCGCTATCCCATGATGCAGGGATTGCTTCAGCTATGGTGATTGTTGAGCGCAATTAATGGGACACCGTGCCGAAGCCCGTATTGATATCAATGCACTTAGTTCCAACATTGCGTACTTAAAAAGCAAAGCTGGTGTCGATTTACTGGCCGTAGTAAAAGCCGATGCTTATGGTCACGGCTTATTGGAAATTGGTTTATTGGCGGAAAAAAGCGGTGCGGATTGGTTAGGCGTTGCTTTATTAGAGGAAGCAATTGCGCTGCGCACTCACGGTGTGAGAATTCCAATTTTGGCATGGTTAGTGCCACCCGGATCTGATTTTAGTACCGCCGTTAAGCACGACATTGATGTTGCCGTGGCAAGTATTTCTGCACTTGAAGAAATTTCACGTATTCCAAACAAGCCACGTATCCATATTGAAATCGATACTGGCATGACTCGAGGTGGCTTCCTTGATGAATGGGCGGAGTTACTTAAGTCAGATTTTTCGCGGGTTGACGTTATAGGAGTGTTTTCGCATTTTGCCCGCGCTGATGAACCAGGTCAGCAACAAAATGTAGATCAACTCATTTCATTTACAACGAAAGTACAGCAGCTTGCAGAAATTGGGATCAATCCACCTATTAAACATTTATCTAATTCGGCAGCCACTCTTTTCGATCATCAATCAGCTTTTAATTTAGTACGCACGGGAATTGCAATGTACGGTTTAACTCCAGATATTAAGAGCTTAGGTGATAGCAAAACACTTTCATTAAAACCAGTGATGCAGCTGCGAGCAAAATTGCACCTTGTTAAAAAAGTTCCAGCAGGTTCACCGGTCGGTTATGGTGCAAGTGCAATAACTAGTACGGATACAACTCTAGGAATTGTGGCTATGGGATATGCCGATGGAATTCCACGAATTGCACAGGGGGCTGGCGTTTTCTTTGACGGCAAACGGGCACCGATTATCGGTCGAGTTTCCATGGATCAATTTGTTGTAGATCTTGGGGCCGATTCATCCGCGCATTCGGGTGATTGGGTAACTGTTTTTGGTGATGGCTCTCACGGGGAATACACCGCCGATGACTGGGGAGCTGCATCGTTATCAATTAATTATGAAATCGTGACGAGAATCGGGCCAAGGGTGCCTAGAATCTACGCACCTCATGTCTACTAATAATGCAGCGTTGCGAGTCGAAGGTGTCAATATCTCCTTCGGCGGGCTGCGGGCTCTCAATGATGTTTATTTAGAAATAGGCACCAATGAAGTTGTAGGTTTAATCGGACCAAATGGTGCGGGCAAGACAACTTTATTTAATGCACTCTGTGGCTTAGTTCAACCTGATTCCGGAAAGTTTTTCCTCAATGGTGGCGAACAAAATTTTCCACAAACTCATCAATTAGTTGATCTGGGTATTGCGCGCACTCTTCAAGGCGTGGGTTTATTTGGCGATTTAACCGTCTTAGAAAACGTGATGGTTGGGGCGCAACATCTGGCAACTTCTGGATTAATTTCTGCAGCTTTAGGCCGAAGTGCTAAAGATGAAAAAGAAATTCGCAGAAAATCTTTAACTGCACTCGAGCGCGTGTATGCCATTGGTTTAGCAAATCGACGTGCCGATACATTGTCGTATCCAGACACAAAACGTGTAGCAATCGCGCGTGCACTTGTCAGCGAACCAAAGATTTTGATGTTAGATGAACCCGCAGGTGGTTTAGGTGCGCAAGATATTGAATGGATGAATTTATTAATCCGTAATTTAAGTGCAACTATGTCCGTGCTTTTAGTAGAACACCATATGGATGTAGTTATGTCCGTGTGCAGCAAACTGTATGTTCTCAATTTTGGCGAAGTTATTGCCAGCGGAAACGCTGAAACGGTTCGCCGAGATCCCGCCGTCATGGCTGCGTACTTAGGCACAGGTGCGTAAATGACACTTAAAATTTCCAACTTAACGGTTAATCACGGCGCAATTTGTGCAATCAACCAAGTGAGTTTAGAAGTTCCCACTGGAAAGTTAGCGGCAATCATTGGGTCAAATGGTGCGGGCAAGACAACGTTATTAAGAGCGCTATCGGGACTTAATCACCCAACGTCCGGAGAAATCTCGTGGATGGGTAACAATGTTGTTGGCGTGAAACCAGAAATGTTGGTGCGCGCCGGAATTTCGCATGTTTCTGAAGGCAAGTCAGTTGTTCCGGAGCTTTCCGTACGCGACAACCTTGAACTAGGTGCAATTTGGCGGCGTAACAAAAAGGAATCACAAGAATCGATCGACCGCGTAATTTCTATTTTTCCACGTTTAGGCGAACGTATTGAACAGCGCTCCGATACGTTGTCTGGTGGCGAGCGACAGATGCTGGCTATCGGTCGAGCAATTATGTCGAAGCCACAACTGTTATTACTCGATGAACCATCATTAGGTCTTGCACCATTAGTAGTAGAAAAGATTTTCCAAACCATTCTCTAATTAGCAAATTCAATGAATTTAACGGTGCTCCTTGTCGAACAAAATGCGATGGGCGCACTCAAGATCGCAGATATCGGAATAGTTCTCAATTTAGGAAAAGTAGTTGCCGCAAATAAC
>CAIXDY010000066.1 GCA_903918325.1 uncultured Actinomycetes bacterium | reverse complement strand
GGCTTGATTAATAACTCATTCTCACGTCGTAATGAGTACCAAGCCGATCAATACTCAATTGATACTTACCCTGGGGCTCGCGAGTACATGCATGATGCACTTAAAAAACTTTCTCGCGAATCACTAAGTAACTTAAACCCACATCCGGTGTATGTAGCGGTGCACTATTCGCACCCACCAATTCTGGATCGCTTAGCTAACTTAAAGAAGGTGTGACGGAACTGCTATTCCAGTGGCATTTGCCGCCGTTATAGCTGTTTCGTGCATAGTTTTAAGCGGAATAATTCCTGCCCACAAGCCCAGTGATAAATCTTCTTCATCATCTGAAGGGTCGCCAGTGCGCGCCTTGGCTGAAATTTTATCAAGGTTAAGTTCAACAATCATCGTTGCAGCAGATTCTTTTTTAGTTAAAGCACGGCCGTATTCCCACAAACCCGGAACTAATTTAGTTGTGATGCGCTCGAGTGCAACATCTTTTTCTTCCTCTTTTAAAACACGGGCTTGGCCAAAAATCATCACTGACTCATAATTCATTGAAGAGTTAAATGCTGAGCGAGCAACGACAATTGCATTGAGTTGAGTTACGGTCACACACAAATCAATTCCTTTAGCAATCGACATCATTATCCGAGAACCAGTTGACCCGTGAATCAAAATGCGGTCATCATCGCGAGCAAATCCCATGGGAACAACAAACGGTGCGTTGATATCGGGATCAATAAAACCAACATGAGCCACATATTGACTATCTAAAAGTGAATTAATACTTAAGCGATCATGTACTTCGCGATCAGAGTGGCGCTGCACATGGAATTTTTCATCAGTGGTCATAGAGTGAGTGTAATAAAAAGGGCTCCTGTCTGGAGTAAGTGAACATCAGAAGTAGGCAGGGGTTGCCGGAAAAGCAAAAGAGGCCCAACCCTTTGTGGGATTGAGCCTCTCTAGCGAATTGCGATTAACGAGGGATTTCAACCTCATCAAGACGAACTGCTTCACCTGAACCCTGTTGGTCAAATGGTGTGAAGTCATATTCATCGTAAGCTGCATAAACCGCGGCCTTAGCTTCCTCAGTTGGCTCAACACGAATGTTGCGGTAACGAGCAAGACCAGTACCTGCTGGAATCAACTTACCGATGATGACGTTCTCCTTCAGACCAAGCAATGGATCGCTCTTCTCTGAAAGTGCAGCATCTGTAAGTACGCGAGTTGTTTCCTGGAATGAAGCCGCTGACAACCATGATTCAGTTGCAAGTGATGCCTTAGTAATACCCATAAGTTCTGGGCGACCTGAGGCTGCTTTTCCACCAGTAGTAACTACACGACGGTTTTCAGTTTCAAAACGACCGCGCTCTACGAGTTCACCTGGAAGTAGATCGGCATCTCCTGCTTCAAGCACAGTGATGCGCTTTAGCATTTGGCGAACGATTACTTCGATGTGCTTATCGTGAATGCCTACGCCTTGTGAGCGATATACAGATTGAATTTCATTTACCAAGTGAACTTGAGTTGCACGTGGTCCAAGAATACGAAGTACCTGCTTTGGATCAATTGCGCCAACGACCATCTTCTGGCCAACTTCAACGCGTGAACCTTCTTCTACAAGTAACTTCTGACGGCGAGTAATTGGGTAAGCAACTTCTTCGCCACCATCATCTGGAGTAACGACAATCTTCTTGCCCTTTGCATCTTCGCGGAATGAAACAACACCAGCTGTTTCTGCGATAGGTGCAACACCCTTAGGTGTTCGTGCTTCGAAGAGCTCGACGATACGTGGAAGACCGTGAGTGATGTCATCACCAGCAACACCACCAGTGTGGAAGGTACGCATTGTTAGCTGTGTACCAGGCTCACCGATTGATTGTGCTGCAATGATTCCGACTGCTTCACCAACTGCAACACGTTGTCCGGCTGCAAGTGAACGTCCGTAACACGCTGCACACTGTCCAACCTTGCTATCGCAGGTTAGAACTGAGCGAATCTTTACTTCATCCACTCCAGCTGCAACGAGTTCATCAATGTTGCGATCTCCAAGATCTGTTCCTGCTGCCAAGATGACCTTGCCATCAACTTCAACATCATCAGCCAATGTGCGACCGAAGACTGAAGTTTCAACGTGATCAAACTTAACTAGCCCACCAGATTCTTGACGTACACCAATCTGTAGAACAAGACCGCGATCAGTACCGCAATCTTCTTCACGAATGATTACATCCTGTGCAACGTCGCAGAGACGACGGGTTAAGTAACCTGAGTCAGCTGTACGAAGTGCAGTATCTGCAAGACCCTTACGTGCACCGTGAGTAGAAATGAAGTACTCAAGTACAGAAAGACCTTCGCGGAAGTTAGATTTAATTGGGCGAGGAATAATTTCACCCTTTGGATTTGCTACGAGTCCGCGCATACCTGCAATCTGACGGATCTGCATCATGTTTCCACGAGCACCGGAGAAGACCATCATCCAAACTGGGTTAATAGTTGGGAAATTCTTTTCCATTGCCTGGCCAACTTCAGCAGTTGCCTTTGTCCAGATTTCAATTAACTCTTGGCGACGCTCGTCGTCAGTGATGAGTCCCTTTTCATATTGAATCTGAATCTTTTCAGCAGAGTCTTCATAACCATTGAGAATCTCCTGCTTATTTGGAGGCGTAACAACATCTTCGATACCAATTGTTGCGCCGGCACGAGTTGCCCAATGGAAGCCAAGTGCCTTCAACGCATCAAGCGTCTGTGCAACAACAACCTTTGGATAGAACTCAGCTAGACGATCAACGATGCCACCAAGTTGCTTCTTAGTTACATCGATATCAACGAATGGGAAATCAGCTGGAAGTGCTTCGTTAAATAAAGCACGACCAATTGTTGTTTCGATAGTTTCAGTGGAGTTATCAAGACGGATCTTGATCTTTGCCTGCAATGAAACTGAATGTTGATCATGAGCCATGATCGCTTCAGCAATCGAGCTAAATGCGCGACCTTCTCCTAATTCACCATCACGAACCATGGTCAAGTAATAAAGACCAAGAACCATGTCCTGTGTAGGTGAAGTAATTGGGCGGCCGTTAGCAGGTGACAAGATGTTGTTTGAAGACAACATCAAGATACGTGCTTCAGCTTGGGCTTCAGCAGATAGCGGCAAGTGAACAGCCATCTGGTCACCGTCGAAGTCAGCATTGAAAGCTGTACATACGAGTGGGTGAATCTGAATTGCTTTACCTTCAACCAATTGTGGTTCGAAAGCTTGGATACCTAAACGGTGCAGAGTTGGTGCGCGGTTAAGTAGTACTGGATGCTCTGCAATAACTTCTTCAAGAACATCCCATACAACTGGACGTGCACGTTCAACCATGCGCTTTGCAGATTTAATGTTCTGTGCGTGGTTAAGATCAACAAGTCGCTTCATTACGAATGGTTTGAAAAGTTCAAGTGCCATCTGCTTTGGAAGACCGCACTGGTGCAGTTTCAACTGTGGACCAACAACAATTACTGAACGACCTGAGTAGTCAACGCGCTTTCCGAGCAAGTTCTGACGGAAACGTCCTTGCTTACCCTTAAGCATGTCTGACAATGACTTCAACGCACGGTTACCT
>CAIXDY010000065.1 GCA_903918325.1 uncultured Actinomycetes bacterium | reverse complement strand
GGTCATCGGAATTCCAAGTGCTACCGCAGTTAAATCAACGCTTACGCTTTCACTTGCCCAGACACCATCGACAACTAATACCGTTGTGACTTTATATGGAACTATCAAGCCGATTAGATCTGGTGTAGTAATACGCCTTCAAACTAATAATGCGGGTAAATGGAAGAACACAAATCTGAGCACTAAAACTACAAAAGCTGGCACGTGGAAGATTTCCGCAGATGCAACTCCCTCAACTAAAAGCATTCAATACCGTGTGCGTACTACTGTAGGTAATTCAGTAATTTATTCCCCCACTCGAACTATCATCGTTAAACCACAAGCCGAAATGACATCGGCAGATCCGGCGCTAGTTATTGAGCAACTTGGTCCTGGAGATCGAATTCATGGCGCAGATATAAGTCGTTGGCAACATCCCAATGACAAAGCCATTGATTTTGCAAAGATGTACTCGGCCGGTATTCGATTTGTAATGATCAAAGCATCTGATACGCGTGATACCGCTGACGCACAAGCCCTTAAATATTTAGTGATGGATCACTCAGCTGCCCAAGCTGCTGGAATTTACACCGGCTTTTATTACTATGCCATTTTTCCTGATGTAACCGGTGATGATGCAATTATCCGAGATGCCACCGCACAAGCCCAAAAAGCCGCATGGCGATTGGCATCAATTGGCGGATACACCGAGAAAGATCTGCCGTATGCATTAGATCTAGAAGATAAATGTGTTCGGCTTTCCAGTTCTGGCACTTGTTCAAAATATGCAACACGAAGTCAAGTAACTTTATGGGCTGAAACCTTTCTTAGAGTGTTAAAGGCTAAAACTGCTAGAGCGCCAATGCTGTATTCGTATTCGAGTTTTCTTGAAGGCTCAATGAATAAGAGTGTTGAACTAGCACAATATCCATTGTGGCTAGCGCACTATGCCGTTGATCCTTTTAATGTAGCAAATCAACCTGGACAAAAAACAAGTGGCTGTTTTGTCCATTCTTGGACCGGTGCTAACTGCGAACCGCAGTGGACAGTATGGCAATACACATCATGTGGAATTGCACCTAAATATGGCGTACCTGGCAGCCGTCTGGACCTCAATATTTTTAGAGGAACTGCTGCGGCATTTTTAGATTTAGCTAAAGGAAGTTGGACGCCAACACAAGTTGACATGATGCCTAACAACGAAGCGACCACAACCACTGTTACTAGTCAGAGTGCAACTACCACTAGTAAATTAGTAACTTTTAATGTCACGGTCGTACGCCCCGATAATTCACCTGTAGTGACCGGAACAGTTCGACTTGTTTTTGATCCAGCAATTACCCTTGATCCAAAACCGATTCAAACTGCCTTGCGTGCAACAAGCGGCGAATGGACTTTAGCTATTAAGGGCATCCCAGCTGGTACTTATAATGCAAAAGTAGTCTTTACTGATCAATCTTTAACCCATGCAACTAGTGCGCAATCTGTAACTTTCACGGTTGAGCAAGGTCCGACTCCAACACCTACACCGACACCTACGCCGACTAAGAAACCTTCACCAACTCCGACTGTGGCCGTTGATAGTTGCGCTAAGCAAATTAAGAACTAACGCGCTCATTTTCTTCGAGAAGTTCATCCAAAGCTTCAAGTTCACGATCGACTAGCTCTTCATAAGCTGCAACTGAGGCTTTACGTTCTTTAGCGCTCCAGCCCAGAACTGGCGCAATAATTGTGGCAATTTCATCGGCTAAATGCACGCCATGATCATGGGCTTCGAAAGCGATACGTGTACGGCGAGAAATAACATCGTCAACACTTCGTGCACCTTCATGGCTCGCGGCATAAAGAATTTCAGCTTTGATATACAACAAATTCTTATCAACTTTAGCTTTGAGCTTTGGATCAGTCTCGATTAACTCTAGAACTTCACTGATCATTGACCCATAGCGATTGAGCAAATGCGTGATTGTTTGTGCATCAAGGCCGCTAGTTTCACTCAAGCGCTCAACTTGTTGAACTAGAGCGAAATACCCATCAGCTCCAACTAGTGGGAGTTTTTCTGTTACTGAATCGGCAGTTAATTCGCGAAGTTCAATAACTGCTCTATCAATGACATCCTTCGCCATTACTCGGTAAGTCGTGTACTTGCCTCCAGCGACGCTGACAAATCCAGCTGCTGGTCGGTCAACAGTGTGTTCACGTGAAAGCTTTGTTGTTGCCGAATTTTTGTTATTTGCAACTAATGGACGAAGTCCGGCATACACGCCAATAATCTCTTCTGCCTTTAATTTAGGCGTTAGAACGCGATTTGCTTGATCGAGAATGTATTGAACATCATCACGACTAGCAAATGGTTCAGCGCGATCACCTGTGTACGGAGTATCAGTTGTTCCAACAATCCACTTGTCGCCCCACGGAATAAGAAATAGAACAGAAATTGGGGTTTTCAAAATAATTCCAGCATTAGATTTAATCGCTGATCCAGGCAGAACTATATGAACGCCTTTACTCATCGTTACGCCATAGCCTGGCTTTAAATCAAATTTTGCATGAAGTTCATCGCTCCAAATACCTGCGCACATAACGGTGGCTTTAGCACTGATATTAATTGTCTTACCGCTGACTAGATCTTTAGCTTTAACGCCAACAACACGTCGACCTTCACGAAGTAGGGATTCGGCACTAACGCGCGTTGCAATTACTGCGCCATGTCGTGCGGCAGTTCGAGCGATAGTCATTGTGTGGCGGGCATCATCAACTTGAGCATCAAAATATTTAATTGCGCCCATGATTAAATCTGGGCGCAGTGAAGGTGCTATTTCATTAATCTGCTTCTGCCCGATGTGTTTGTGCCATGGAAGGGCACGTTGAAACCCGCGCAACGCATCATATAAAGCTAGACCAGCGCCCACATAAGTGCGCTCTTTGAATTTTTCTGTCAGTGGGAAAAGGAAACCAACGGGTTTTACTAAGTGCGGACTTAATGAGGAAACCATAAGTTCGCGTTCATGTAATGCTTCGCGAACTAATTTAAAGTCATATTGTTCTAAATATCGTAAGCCACCGTGAATTAACTTACTCGAGCGACTAGAAGTACCTGCAGCGATATCTTGAGATTCAATTAAAGCTACTTTCAGACCACGGGAGGCGGCATCTAGAGCTGCACCAACTCCAGTTACTCCCCCGCCAATGACTAGTACATCAAATTCTTCGCTAGCTAATAGGGCAACGGCTGACTCACGCTGGTCGGGATTTAAGTGCGACAAGAACATGAGCGTTGCATCTCCATTGCATCTGGGTAGAGTAAGCCTAACTTAAATGTGAAGGGTTTTCATCACGTGGCTTACATAGGCAGTTTGGATCAAGGCACATCAAGTACTCGATTCATGATTTTTGACCATGCAGGAAAAGTTGTTGGTCAACATCAATTAGAACATCGCCAAATTATGCCGAAACCTGGCTGGGTTGAGCATGATGCCAACGAGATTTGGGAGCGAACTCAACAAGTAATTACTGCCGCGTTAAAGCAGGCCGACATTTTGGGATCAGATTTAGCTGCCATCGGCATCACTAATCAGCGTGAAACTACCGTTGTTTGGGATGTAACTACTGGTGCACCTTTGGCCAATGCCATCGTGTGGCAGGACACTCGAACCACTGATTTTTTAGCAACTTTAAGTGATGCACACAAGGAATCTATTCGCTTCAAAACTGGCTTAACGATTGCGCCATATTTTGCTGGAAGCAAAATGAACTGGTTTTTAAATAATGTTTCCGGGGCAGATGGCGCCAATGTTCGAATGGGAACGATTGATTCCTGGCTACTGTGGAATTTATCGGGTGGAGTTCAAGGTGGAACGCTTGCAACCGATGTCACAAATGCAAGCCGTACATTGTTAATGAATTTAGAGACTCTAGATTGGGATGACGAACTCTTAAAGATATTTGGTGTTTCACGTTCGGCTTTGCCAGCAATTAAATCCTCTTCAGAAACGTATGCACTGACTGCACCTCACGGTCCGTTTGGAACAGCTATTCCGATTGCCGGTATTTTGGGTGACCAACAAGCGGCAATGGTGGGTCAAGTCTGTTTTGAGCGCGGTGAATCTAAAACAACATATGGCACGGGTAATTTTGCTTTGCTAAACACTGGAACTGAAATCGTTCGCTCTAAGAATGGTTTACTCACAACCGTTTGTTTCAAATTTGGCGATGAACCCGCTCGATATGCTCTAGAGGGTTCGGTAGCTGTTACGGGTTCTGCGATTCAATGGCTGCGGGATCAACTCGGAATTATTTCTAATGCTGCCGAGACTGAAAATCTTGCTTCAACGGTTACCGATACGGCTGGAGTTTATTTCGTTCCAGCATTTTCAGGTTTGTTCGCCCCGTATTGGCGAAGTGATGCCCGTGGAGCAATTGTGGGGCTAACTCGCGCCGCAACTAAAGCCCACCTTGCTCGCGCAGCGCTTGAAGCCATTTGTTATCAAACACGCGATGTAATGGATGCAATGGTTGCCGATAGTGGTGTTCCGATGAAAGAGATGCGCGTTGATGGCGGAATTACTGCAAACTCTTTGTGCATGCAGATGCAGGCCGACATCATGGGAATCGATATCACTCGCCCCTTAATCGCTGAAACTACGGCCCTGGGTGCGGCATATGCTGCTGGTTTAGCGGTTGGTTTCTGGAGTTCACAAGCCGAAGTTAAAAAACAGTGGCAACAATCGCGCCGATGGACAGCAACGTCTACTGCACCAATTCGTGAAGCTGGTTACAAGCAGTGGAAAAAAGCGGTCGAACGAACGCTTAACTGGGTTGATTAAAGCTTAGTAATTTCTATTAACAGCGCATTGGCTGGTGCAAGAATTGGTGCGCTGACTCCAATTGCTGCAAGCGCACTTCCTGAAATCTTCACACCTTCGATCCACGTTGGTGGCGAAATCAACATGTACCGTGGTTTGCCGGCAGGAAATACTGCCTTCACTAAATAAGTAGCGTGTGGATCTAAACCTGGAAATTTAAGTGCTGCGGGATGAATTACTGCAGTTGGAGTTAACTGGACATAAGCAAAAATAGATTTCTTTGTATCAAGTGCGCTAACGCCATACAAATATCCATGATCATCGGGATAATCAATACGGATTGATTTTCCACTATGTAAGAGCGCGCGGTTTTCTTTGTAATAAGCCGCCCATGTTGCTAAGTGCTTTCGCTCTTGATCCGTGGCTTCAGTGATGTTCCATTCAATTCCAGCATGGCCAAAGAGCGCCGTTGTAGCACGCATTGATAATTCAAGAGTACGACCAGTTTGATGACCATGAGTTGGCCCAATATGTGTACCTAATAATTCAGGCGGAATTACTTGCGAAGTCCATCGTTGAATCCTTTGACGTTCGAGTGCATCGTTATTGTCACTTGTCCAAAAACGATCAACTAAATCGATTACACCTAAATCAATTCGTGCGCCACCAGATGCACATGATTCAATTTCAAGACCAGGATGGCGCTTTTTTAATTCAGCAAATAAGCGGTAAATCGCTTGAGTTTGTTGGTGTACTCCAGCATGCCCCAAGTGACCAGCATCAACTAACACTCGATTGTGATCCCATTTGATATATGCAATTGCATGTGTAGCCAGGATCGAAGATGTTTGTTCCAGCACGTGGCTGTAAGCGCCTTCATGGGACAAATCCAGAACTAATTGATGGCGCCACAGTGGTGGAGTTCGATCACCTTCGTGCAAAATCCATTCAGGGTGATTGCGATACAGATCTGAATCTGGATTGACCATCTCGCCTTCAAACCACAAACCAAATTCAATTCCCTTGCCATTGATGTACTCGATGATAGGTGTTAATCCCTGTGGCCAGACTGCAGGATCGACAACCCAATCACCCAAACCTGATCGATCATTACGGCGCGAGTGGAACCAACCGTCATCTAGAACTACGCGCTCAATTCCAATCTCAGAAGCCACGTCGATGAGTTCTTTAATTTTTGCTTCATCATGATCGAAATACAGCGCTTCCCACATATTTAACGTCAATGGTCGAGGACGCTTTGGATGTACAGAACGTGCTCGAAGATGTGAATGAAAAGTGGTGCTCACTCCATCTAAACCATGGGCCGAGAACACGGCAAATAATGCAGGTGCTTGGTAACTTTCATTAGCTTTAAGAATTACTTCACCTGGCAGTAAGAGTTCACCGGCGCCAATTGATTGCCCGCCATCAAATCCACGTTCAACTAAATAATGCGAATTCCCGCTCCAAGCAATGCTGGTGGCCCAGGCTGAACCTGATTGAAATGAAGTCTGCGAAGTAAGTGCAATATCGGCAATTGAAAAATTATGTCCACTGCGTCCTTCGCGTGATTCGCGCACCCAAGTTCCAGTTTGAATATCTCTGCGTTGTGGTTGGCGTTCATTGGACCAACGACCAGCAAAATCTAAAGTTTGCGTTGCTTCCTGTGGTAGCGGTAACCAATGAATATATTCATTCAGGGCATATTCACTCTCACCAATATTTTTAATATTCGCTTTTTGGATTAAAACTCCATGAACGTCTAAATCAAAAGTGATGTTTACTTCAAGTTCTGCATGGAAGTCTCGTAACGTGACGGCGCAATGATTATCTTGGTGATGAAAATCTGTCACTTCAAACTTAGTTGACCACGCTTTACCATTTCGATGACCCGATAATGATGGTCGCCCTAAAAATCCACGTGAACTTTCACGCATTACTCCAGGAAGTTGTGGCTCGTCCCATGATGAATTTGCAATTGAAACTCGAGCAGCAACTGCCACATCAGCAAGATCACCATTTATTGGGGCTCCCCAATGGCGAATTACCAAGGCGCCATTGACAACTTCTAGCAGCAACGAAGAAGTTGGAGCGCTTAAAAGTGCCGATTGCTTAGTCACAACGATAGAGTAACGACACTATGGGTCAGAGTAAAAAGTTACTGGCAGGGGTCATTCGCAATGATCGCCAAATGGCCGATGCTCGAACAATTCGTTATTACGACAGTTCACCGCATGAACGTGCGGCCCAAGACCAGCGTCCAGTTGAGGCGCAACCTCCAATCGGCGAACTTCGCCTTGATCCACTTGTAAATGAGTGGGTTGCAATGGCAGCGCATCGTCAAAGTCGTATTTTTTTGCCGCCTAAAGAGCTCTGCCCATTGTGCCCAACTACTGGAGATTTATTAACTGAAATTCCAGAATCTGATTACGAAGTAGTTGTATTTGATAATCGTTCTCCCTCACTTCGCGCGCCTATCGGTGACTGGGCACTTCCTGATCAAGTTGGGCCAGATACCGATACTGGAACTGCCGCCGGAAAATGTGAAGTTATTTGCTTTACTGCCGAGCATGGAAACTCTTTTAAAGATTTATCTGAACAACGCGTTCGCGTGCTACTTGAAGCTTGGATAGATAGAACTGAAGAACTTTCTAAAGAAAGTTATATCCAGCACATTGCACCTTTTGAAAATCGTGGAGAAGAAATTGGTGTCACGATTTCACATCCGCATGGACAAATTTATGCCTACTCATATCTACCCCCACGCGTTGAAAAAATGTTGGCAGCAGCAACTACATATAAAAAACAAACCAATAAGATTTTATTTGATGAAGTTGTTGCACGTGAGATCAAAGACAAGGTCAGAATCGTGGCGCAAAATGATCGATGGATTGCTTTCGTCCCATTTGCTGCTCGATATCCATTTGAAATTCATGTTGCTCCACGTAACCCAGTTGCCGATTTAACTGGGTTAACCGAGCAAGACCGCGCGGCATATGCTCCCATTGCACTTGAAGTTATGAAACGGCTCGATGGAGTATTTGGCGTAGAGATGGCCTACATCGCGGCTTGGCATCAAGCGCCAGTACGAGTTGGACGCGATGTGCTGCGTTTGCATTGGCAAATAACGAGTGTGCGTCGAGCTCCAGGTAAGTTGAAATATTTAGCTGGCTCAGAATCAGCAATGGGGGCATTCATCATGGATGTTCAACCCGAGCAGTCTGCCGCACAACTACGGGAAGTAATTTTGTAATGCGTGTTTTGGTTACAGGTGGCACTGGTTATATAGGTTCTACCGCCGTTGATACCTTATTAACTCAAGGCTTTGAAATATCCATCCTCGATGACTGCAGTACTGGTCATGCCGATAGCGTGCCCGCCGGAGTGAGTTTTACGCAAGGTTCATTACTTAATCCGGTAGACATTGCCAACGCCCTCACTGGTTGCGAAGCGGTGATGCACTTTGCTGGAAAATCCCTTGTAGGAGAATCCGTTCAAAAACCTGATCTTTATCATTCAGTAAATGTTGATGGAACTCGTAACTTGCTGGACCAAATGCATAACGCTGGAATTGCCCAATTAGTATTTTCATCATCAGCAGCAACTTATGGTGAACCTTTAGAAACACCTATTAAAGAAAATGCACCGACTAAGCCAACTAATCCATATGGCGCAACAAAATTGGCCATAGACCAGATGATTTCTGCCGAAGCTGCTTCGCGTGGAATTGCTGCAGCGTCACTTCGCTATTTCAATGTTGCAGGTGCCTTAAAGTCGGCACGAGGTTGGTTAGCCGAGCGACATAACCCAGAAACGCATTTGATTCCTAATGTTTTGCGAAGCACCCCAGAGAATCCAGTAAAGATTTTTGGTACTGACTGGCCTACTCCCGATGGCACATGTATTCGTGATTACGTTCACGTTATTGATTTAATTGATGCCCACATTAAAGCTTTACATGCATTAAAGCCTGGCAACCATGATATTTATAATTTAGGCAGTGGCGATGGATACTCAGTTAAAGAAGTCATCGCTGCGGCTTCCACAGCTGTAGGTTTTGAAATTCCAACAACGGCGGCGCCTCGTCGTGACGGTGATCCAGCCGTACTGATTGCCGATATAAATAAAGCAAAGCGCGCTCTGGATTGGATCCCCACCCGAGGAATTGAATTGATGGTTGCTGACACATTGGCTAGCCTGAAATAGAGCTCGGCTATGACACTCATTGATAATAAATTTGTAGAAGTTTTTGGTAACAGAGCCGACATTATTGCCGCCGCCCCTGGGCGCGTGAATTTAATCGGTGAACACATCGATTACAGCGATGGTTTTGTACTTCCTTTTGCCATAAAAGACCAGACGTATGCCGCAGTTAAAGTTCGACACGACAGAAAAGTGCGAATTGCTTCGGTTCAGCGTCGCCACAAAATAGTTGAAGTAAATCTAGATTCAGTAAAACCTGGCCTCAAAGGTGAATGGGAACGCTATCCACTCAGTGTTGTGTGGGCTCTTGGGATCGACAAAGGCCTAGACATCATGATCGATGGACATGTTCCGCTAGGTGCTGGCTTATCTTCATCAGCTGCATTGGAATGTTCGGTAGCAACTGCCCTCAATCATTTATTTTCACTTGGATTTTCGCTTGAGGAATTAGCACGATTGACACAAAAAGGTGAAAATGAATATGTCGGAGTTCCATGTGGAATTATGGATCAATCGGTTTCGCTGATGGCACATGCAGGTTCGGCTCTCTTATTGGACTGTAGAGATTTGACCACGCGCAATATCGTTTTTGATGTTGCTTCAAGTGGTTTGGAACTTTTAATCATTGATACGCAAGCCCATCATTCACTCACTGATGGTGGTTATGCCCAAAGACGAGCTTCATGTGAATCGGCGGTGGCAAAGTTAGGGATAACTTCTTTGCGGGATTTAACCCTTGATCAACTGCAAAGTTCTCGCCAACTTTTGAGCGAAACTGAATTTATTCGAGCCCGCCATGCTGTAACTGAAATGAAGCGTGTACTTGATTCAGTTCAAGCTCTTGAAACTAAGAATTTTCTTGCACTAGGTAAACTGCT
>CAIXDY010000064.1 GCA_903918325.1 uncultured Actinomycetes bacterium | reverse complement strand
GCAATTGCATCACTTAAGTTCTTACTGCTTCCGGCTAAAGCAGAGCCATAAATAACAAGGACAACTGGGACGATTGATGCACCTAATACTGTCCAAGCAATTACAGCTTTGCTGGAAACATTGCGTGGCAAGTATCGTGAATAGTCTGCAGCAGAGTTAACCCAACCCAGACCAATTCCAGTTATCCCAAAGATCAGGGCCCCAACAAAACCTTGCGTTGATCCATCTTTAATCGCAGATACCGCGGACCAATCCACGTGATTAATTGTTAACGCAATGTATAGAAGTGTCATAGCGATCGTGATAAGTGTGAGCCATTTTTGAATCTTCATAATGGTTGAGAATCCGAGGACTCCCCCAAAAACAGTTAAAGCCACGGCAAAAATAAACCCAAGAATCAATGCGACGTTATGGTTGATATGACCTAGGCGTGCAAAGACCGTGCCGGTGGCCAAAGTAGCTAAGGAGACTAGAACCGTTTCCCAACCTACAAAGATTAAATAGGAAAGCGCGCCTGGAACGATATTTCCTTTTACCCCAAATGCTGCTCTGGATAAAATCATGGTTGGAGCATTTGATTTCTTGCCAGCAAGGGAGCTAACGCCAACAACAAGAAATGAAAGTACGGTTCCAATAATTGCGGCATATGTGGCTTGCTTAAACGAGATTCCAAAGCCAAGAAAGAAGGCACCATAGGAAAGGGCAAGGAGTGAGACATTTGCCCCACACCAAGGCCAGAACAGTGATTTCGCCGAACCATTTCGTTCAGACTCTTGAATCAGATTTGGACCATTTAGTTCTAACTCAAAAAGCGGCATTGAGTGATCTTACTTCTTTCGCCTGCGAACTAAAAATACGGCTACCAAGACGATAATTAAAAATCCGCCAGCAGTTAACTTGAGATTATTGCCGCCTTCTTCAGAAATTCCGTTGGCAGCTTCAGCGCCTTCTTCATTTCCAGCACTTGTTAAAGTTGGTTTTTGGCCGACTGTGAATGAGTAATCACCTTCCACGGGATGGCCATCTTCGGAAACTATTCGATAGTGGACAGAAACCAGACCAGTGATATCTGTTAATTGCAGCTTGGTCGAAATCTTACTTCCAACTACAACTGAGCTCGGTGAAGAAATAATTTGACCTTGGTTATCAGTAACTGTTATTAGATTGATCGCTTCTTTTCCGATGGTCTGCAATTTTCCATCAAACTCAATAGAAACTTCACTAGGCGCCGTTAGGACTGATGCGCCCGCGGCGGGGACTGCCAACGTTATTTCACCATGCGCGCAGGCTGCAGGTATGGCGATAAATGAAAGAGCGAAAGCGGTAAAAGCCAGAACTATCTTTTTTAACATGGGCCGATTCTAGTCAAGAAAGAAATCTAGTAGGAAGTCTTTGGTGCCTGGTGTCACTGAATATTTCTCTAGATCAGTAATACCTTCTGCGGCTAATACTTCATCATCAACAAAAAAATTACCAGTGCATTCGGCTGATGGTCGATTGAAAATCGCATATGCGGCATCGGCCAAAATTGCCGGTGTTCGGCCTGCCGAAGCGTCGATTCCAGGAATCATTTGAAGTGCCGCAGTATCAATTACTGTGCGTGGCCACAAAGCATTAACTGCAATTCCATCGCGTTTGAACTCTTCAGCCATTCCAAGAACGCACATACTCATTCCATATTTAGCCATTGTGTAAGCCACGTGATTTTTAAACCATACGGCTTTCATTGAAAGCGGGGGCGACAAGTTCAAAATATGCGGATTGCGGCCTTCGGCAGCCGACTTTCGTAAATGCGGCAGAGCTGCTTGCGATGTTAAGAAAGTGCCACGTACGTTCACATCAAACATGAGATCAAAGCGCTTAGCCGGTGTTGCATCAGTACGAGTTAAGTTAATGGCACTGGCGTTATTTATCAGAATATCGATTCCACCAAAGGCCTGTGCCGCTTGATTTACAGCAGCTTCTATCTGAGTTTCATCGCGCAGGTCGCATTGAATAGCTAATGCTTTACCACCCGCGGCTTCAATTTCTGCTGCGGCAGTATGAATAGTTCCAGGAAGTTTTGGATTGGGCTCTGAAGTTTTCGCTGCGATAGCAACAGATGCACCGTCGGCTGCGGCGCGCAAAGCAATTGCTAGACCAATCCCCCGCGATCCTCCAGTAATAAATATTCTCTTACCCGCTAGCGTCATGATTTACCTTTCTTAGACATGAATTTCATAAAAGCCTGCATTGCCTCATCGGATTGCAGCGCCATCGCAAAAATTTCGAACTCCGCTTTCATAACTGCCGCTACTGCATCATGCTGGCGGGCTTTGAGTAATGCTTTTGTGTTGATGATTGCTTGTGGGGGTTGATCGGCGATATGTAGTGCTAACCGCGTGACGGCAGCTACAGAATCTGGATCGATTTCGGCAATCAATCCCATCTCTAATGCAGCATCGGCCCCGAAAGATTCACCAGTAAAGAATATTTTTGCTGCACGTTGATAACCCACTAATTGTGGGAACAGAAAACTCGAACCCGCTTCCGGAACTAATCCGAGGGATGCGAACGGCATTGAAAAATTAGCACTTGGCGCCGCAACAACAACATCGCAGTGCAACAACATTGTTGTTCCAACTCCGACCGCATTTCCTTTAACAGCAGCAAGTAACGGCTTAGGAAAATTGAGCAATGCCGATAGAAATTGTGAAACTTCAGATGATTCGCTGGACGGTGGATTGTTCATAAAATCTGTAATGTCGTTACCAGCGGTGAAATGATCGCCCTCGCTTGTGAGTACGACTGCTCTAATGCCAAAATCGCCGGCAGCATCATTCAGGCCCTTCGTGAGTCCGGCATACATCTCACGCGTCAACGCATTCATTTTTCCAGGCCTATTAAGTGAGAGGGTCAAAATCCCTTGGGAAACTGTGTTTAAGATTTCACTCATCCGCGCATCTTAGGGGTGTTGCGTGGTGAAACAAAGGAGCACAATGGGGGTACCGCGGAGAGGTGGCGTTTTAAATGGCACGAGACATAACAATTGCAACACGAGAACTATCCCCCTTTGAACAATTAGTCCTGAACCTTTTATGCGAAGGTAAATCCAATGCTGCAATCGCTTCTGAAACCGCGCATAGTGAAAAAGTCGTCGAAAATACGGTCAGCCGAAGTGCGCAGGTTTTTGGAATTAAATCAGATGCTGATACAAATTTGCGAGTTTTATTAGCTCTAGCTTTTCGTACTCATTACGGCGACAAAGCTTTTGATGCATTAAATGTTCCATGTGCTCACCATGAAATTGGTCCTGATGGTCGTTCGATGTGCAACCGTCACGCAGATTAATTCCTGTCGTATCAATCACATCTCCTGAGGGCTACCTCTTTCGTTCAACGTAAATAATCCCACCGAGAGTTAACCCTCGCACTTTTTTACTTCCATGCATCCTCACGAGAGTTAACTATGCATTACATCAGTAGTTTCGATGTATAAAAGGGAGAGTACATAAATGAAACGTAGAACTTTTGACAAACTGGTTTCCTCTGTCGGCCTTGGCTTAGCAGTAGTTCTGCTGGTCTTTGCAGGTCTGCTCAATTTTGGTGCAGGCTTTGCAAATGATTCAGTGAAAAGTCAATTAGAGAACCAGAACATCGCCTTTCCAGTTGAAGGTGGGTTACCAAGTGAAACAAAAGCACAGTTAGCAAAATGGGCAGGTAAGCAAGTCACAACCGGAGAGATGGCCCGTGACTACTCTGATTTATTTATTTGGGAACATATGAAATCTTCAGCTACTGCCGTAATGGGAAAACCTGCTACATATTCAGAGGTTTCAACTGCATACATGGCAGCACAACGCGATGGTGTTAGTACACCCGCACAAGTGCAAAAACTTGCTGATCTTCGTGAAACTCTTTTCCAAGGCAACACACTTCGAGGAATGCTCCTTGAGGCCTATGCATTTGGAACCCTCGGGGTTATTGCGGGATATGCAGCTATTGCTGCGCTAGTTGGCGGAATTCTCTTCCTCTTGCTAGCACTTGCTGGGTTTAGAAACATTCGTCGCACTCCTGAGGATGCGACGATTTAACCCTCAACTCTCCGTGAGGGGTTAGAAAAGGCTCCCTGGTTAATACCAGGGAGCCTTTTCATTACTTCTTATTGACT
>CAIXDY010000063.1 GCA_903918325.1 uncultured Actinomycetes bacterium | reverse complement strand
TGCCGAAGAACAGTTGCGATCACAACTTGCAATTGGTGCAACGCGCGCTGTATTGATTGAAACCGATGGCCAAGAGTGGGATCCACAAGGAACTGCTGCAGCACTTGTTGATGCAATTAACGCCGAAGAAACTAAGTTCGATTTGATTATTTTTGGTGCGGAATCAGCCGATAGCGCTGGTTACCAAATCCATATTCGCGTAGCTCACGCCCTGAATCGCCCAATCATCACCAATGTTAAATCAATGAAGATTGAGAATGGTGTGGCAATTTGTGATCGAGTAGTTGCAACTGGCCGCGAACATTATGAAGTGGCACTTCCAGCAATTGTCACGGTACGCGATGGTTTAAATATTCCACGTTATCCATCAGTGCCTGGTCGTATGCAAGCGCGTAAAAAGCCGGTCGATATGAAAAAGGCTGAACCACGGGTACCAAAACTTGAGAAAGTTACTTTGGCACTTGCACCTTCAAAAGCTAAAGGCGCTGAAGTTTTAGGTAAAGGCGTTGAAGGAATACCTGCCTTAGTCGAAGTCTTAAAAAAGATTGGAACTTTCTAATGATTCTTGTACTCGTAGACCACGATCGTGGTGAATTAGATCAACTCTCACTGCGCGCCCTCACAGCTGCTCGTAAGTTGGGCCATGATGTTGAGGCAGTAGTCGTTGGAAAAGAAGGCGCCGCACTTGCTGGAATCGTTGGTGAATACGGTGCAAAAACTTTACATGTGGCCGTTCATGCCAGCGTTACCGACTACACACCGATGGCTACTGGTCGCGCCCTCAAAGATTTAGTTGAAAAACTTAAGCCGGTAGCCGTTTTAGCTGCTGGAAGTCCACGTGGAAATGAACAATTAGCGCACTTAGCTGCTTTCCTTGATTTGCCTATGGCCGCGGAATGTTCTGAAATCACTTTAGGAACTCCACACCATGTCCTTCGTGCTCGTTGGGCAGGAAATTTAATTGAATCAGCAAATGTGCATTCTGAATTATTGATCGCTTCAGTCCTAGCATTTTCAACGGAACCAGAAAGCGCTAACGGTGCACCTGCTCAAGTTGTTGAATTCGAACCTGCCTTACAACCGGCAGATTACGCAGTCAAAGTTTTAAGCCGTGATGCTGGTGAATCAAAAGGTGGCGTAACTCTGGTGGATGCCAAAGTAATTGTTTCTGGTGGACGTGGCGTAGGCGGACCTGATGGCTTTGGCCAGATTGAAGAACTTGCAGCATTACTTGGAGGAACCGTTGGTTGTTCTCGTGTAGTGACAAGTTCTGGTTGGCGCCCACATGCTGAACAAGTGGGGCAAACTGGCACAAAAGTTGCGCCAGATTTGTACATCGCCGCTGGTATTTCTGGTGCGATGCAACATATTGCCGGCATGAAAAATAGCAAGACGATTGTCGTAATCAATACTGATCCGGAAGCACCAATTCTAAGTTATGCCGATTACGCAATCATCGGTGATTTACACCAAGTAATACCTGCGCTAACTAGCGCCATACGTGCGGCTAAAGGATAAAAAATGTCAGATATCGAAATAGCTCAAGCAGCAACCATGAAACCCATCACCGAAATTGGTGCGGGCTTGGGAATTGATGCAGATAACTTAGAGGCATTCGGTAAATACAAAGCGAAAGTAAATCTGAAGTACCTCACTTCACTTCCACAGCGCGATAGTTCAAAGCTAATTTTAGTAACTGCAATAAGTCCAACTCCTGCCGGTGAAGGTAAGACAACAACAACTGTTGGTCTCGGTGATGCACTTCGCCACATTGGTAAGAATGCGATGATTGCTTTGCGCGAACCATCCCTAGGGCCAGTCTTTGGAATGAAGGGCGGCGCTGCTGGCGGCGGTTATGCCCAAGTTGTTCCCATGGAAGATATCAATCTGCACTTCACCGGTGATTTCAACGCAATTGCCCTTGCTAACAACTTACTTGCGGCGCTTTTGGATAATCACATTCACCATGGCAATGAACTCAACATTGACGTTCGACGTATTGCTTGGAAGCGCGTAGTAGATAT
>CAIXDY010000062.1 GCA_903918325.1 uncultured Actinomycetes bacterium | reverse complement strand
TGGCCCACAAATTCGTGCTCACTTAGGCGTTGTTCCTCAGCAAGATAATTTAGATATGCATCTAACGGTTGCTGAAAACCTTTATATTAATGGCCGCTACTTTGGTTTACCCCGAAAATTTGTTAAAGGCAAAGTCGATGAATTGCTGGCCTTTGCGCAGTTAGAAGAAAAACGTGATGCAAAAGTAGAAACTCTGAGCGGTGGAATGAAACGCCGATTAACAATTGCGCGCGCACTTGTCAGTGAACCTGAAATTTTAATGTTGGACGAACCAACTACTGGTTTGGATCCACAAGCCCGCCATATTTTGTGGGATCGCTTATTCCGCCTCAAAGAGCAAGGCGTAACTCTTCTTATTACTACGCACTTTATGGATGAAGCTGAACAACTGTGTGATCGCTTAATTGTTATGGATAAAGGCACAATCATGGCTGAAGGCAGCCCCGCATCACTTATTAAAGATTATTCAACAAAAGAAGTTCTAGAAGTTCGCTTTGGTTCAGATCGCAATCAAGGTATGGCTGATCAGTTGCGCACGATGTGTGATCGTATTGAGGAACTTCCTGATCGAGTTTTGATGTACACCGATGACGGCGAAGCTTTACTCGAGAAAATTTATGCAGCCCAGATGCACCCAAAGACTTCATTAGTGCGCCGGTCATCTCTTGAAGATGTTTTCCTGCGCCTTACCGGAAGAACCTTGATCGAATAATGAGCATTACAAATATTCGTCAAGGCTCACTTGCACTTGTAGATGCCACTCGGATTCAATCTCGAGGTGCGATTTATGTTCTTCAAGCCCGTATCCGCCAAATGGCTAAGTGGGTCTGGTTAATTCTTGGAATCGCTATTGCTAATCCAATTTTGTATTTGATCTCGGTAGGAATTGGCCTGGGTGGCTTAATTGATAAAAGCGTCGGACCCGCAGGAGTTGATGGCGTTAAATATTTAACTTTCTTAGCGCCGGCTTTGCTTGCCCAAGCTGCAATTCAAGGCACTATGGATGAAACGGTATTTCCAACTCTTGAAGGTTTTAAGTGGAACAAAACTTTTTTTGCTATGAATTCAACTCCTCTGACTGGCCGCCAGATTTCTACCGGAGTTTTTCTTACTGCGCTCTTTCGCGCGACTTACACAGTGATTTTATATTTTGGAGTTATGTGGGCTTTCGGTGCACTGAAATCTCCGCATGCCTGGTTAGCAATTCCGACAGCAATTTTTGCCGGCGCATCTTTCGGCGCTTTAATGCAATCCCTGGCTGGAAAACTTGAGAATGAAAATATCTTTTTCACGGTTCTAGGGCGTTTCATCATGATGCCTTTATTCATGTTCTCAGGCACGTTTTTTCCACTTTCATCGATGCCGATCTTCTTACGCTGGATCGGTTGGATTTCACCACTGTGGCATTCAATCGAATTAGGTCGTCACTTAACATATGGCCACGTTGTCTCACCCACCATGGTCTGGGTGCACTTCATTTTCCTTGGAACTCTGCTCGTAACCGGGCTTTTCTTTTCTGGCCGAATCTTTACAAAGCGGTTGGCTAAATAAATGTTTATACCTATGGCCGTTTCAATTGCCGAAGCTCGCGCGGGTAAACGTGGTGAACGCGTTTACTCTGGTCGAGTCCCACAATTACTAGAACGCGGCTTCATTGCTTTTAAATCCTCGACCTACATGATTGTTATTTCGGGATTTGTTGAACCCGTCCTGTACTTGCTTTCTTTTGGTTATGGAATTGGCAAACTCCTTCCAACAATCTCAGTTGGTGGAGAAGCCATAAAATACGCCGCTTTCATCGCACCTGCGCTGCTGGCAACAAGTGCCATGAATGGCGCAATTTATGACTCGACGATGAATGTATTTTTTAAACTAAATCACGATCGTATTTACCATGGCATGTTAGCTACATCTATGGGTCCGCTTGATGTTGCACTTGGCGAAATAGGTTGGGCACTTATCCGCGGTTTTTCATATGCCTGCGCTTTTATGGCCGTTATTGTTCCACTTGGTTTAGTAGTTAGCCCTTGGGGCGTTCTGGCCATTCCTTCAGCTGTACTTATTGCTTTTGGTTTTGCTTCTTGCGGTATGGCCGTGACCTCTTATATGAAATCGTTTCAGCAGCTAGAAATAGTCCAAATGTTCTTACTCCCTATGTTTCTATTTTCCGGATCCTTTTACCCATTAACTGTTTTCCCTAAGTGGCTACAATTTATTGTTAACCTGTTTCCGCTCAGCCACGCAATTAATTTAGTTCGTGGACTGTGCCTTGGACATATAAATTTCGCTTTGGCCGGCCATGCTTTTTATTTTATAGTCATGATTTCCGTTGGACTTTTTTTCACAACAAAACGCTTAAACGCACTTTTTATGAAATAAATGAGTTTTTTACGCAAGACACACCCGAGTTTCTCGGGGGTTGCTGTTAAAAAAACGGCATGAGATACTAAAACCTTAGTTCGCAAGAACTAAAAACCGAACCGGGAGAGTACTTCTCAAACGTGTTTCAAAAGCTGAAACCTTTGCCGTACAAGTTTTACAAATGCTTACACAAACTAACCACCGAGAGACATTTAGATTCGTTCCTTCAACATCGGCTCCAATTTCACCTGAGCGAGTTGCCCAACTTTTAAAACAAGAGTGGGAGTTATTTACCAAGAACACTGGCAAGAGCGCCGAAGAAAGCCAACGCTCCTTTAAATCACTGCCCTTAGGCGTTACCTCCAGCTTCCAGCACTGGGATCCATATCCAATCTCGATCGTCAGCGCTAAAGGCGCCTGGATGACCGACGTTGATGGCCGCCAGCTGCTCGATCTTTCAATGGGCTTTGGTGCCATGTTGGCCGGCCACTTGAACCCTGTGATCGTTGAAGAAGTTAAGAAGGCGTTGGAATATGGAACGCTTTTCGTAACTCCATCTCCAATTTCAACCGATGCTGCAGAACGCATTTGCCGTCGTTTTGGAATTGATCAAGTTCGCTTCACTAACAGTGGAACTGAATCCACAATGTATGCAGTTCGTACAGCGCGCGCAGCAACTGATAAGAATGCGATTGTAAAAATTGAGGGCGGTTACCACGGTAGTTACGACCCGTTTGTAGTTTCTAGCAAGCCTCCAATCGATGAGATTGGTGATGCCAATGATCCAATCCCACACGTTCCTGCAGGAATTGTTCCTGGCGAAATCTATGTAGTTCCTTACAACGATGCTGATGCCTTAGAGCGCACATTTAAAAAGCATGCAGCTTCAATAGCCTGTTTTATTCTTGAACCAGTTCTTGAAAACCTAGGAATTGTTTTGCCTGATGAAGGTTACTTGGAACGTGTTCGTGCTTTGTGCGATGAATACAACGTTGTTTTAATCTTTGATGAAGTTAAAACTGGTTTAACTGCTGGACATCAAGGCGCGGCACAGCGTTTAGGTGTTACTCCCGATTTAATTACGCTAGCTAAATCAATTGGTGGCGGACTTACTTTGGCCGCATTTGGTGGCAAGAAGAAGTACATGGACTTTGTCACCAATGGAAAAATGGCCCACTTCGGTACTTTTAACGGTAATCCCTTAGCAATGGCCGGCGTTCGTGCAGCTGACATCATCTTTACTGAGGAATCACTTGCAAAAGCTGAAGCTTTTAACCAACAAGCATTAGATCGCATCAGTGCAATCATCGAGACATATCAACTACCCGCACACACTGTTGGTTTTGGCGTAAAGGGCTGTATTACTTGGTCTACAGCGCCTGTTCGCAATTATCGTGATTACAAAGCTACTGATTTCGGCGTTGCTGAACTTTCATGGCTATGGTCACTTAACCGCGGAATCATTACGCCTCCGGGATTAGATGAGCAATGGTTAATTTCTTTGGCACACGGCCAAAAAGAAGTTGATATTTTGGTCGAGGACTTCGAATCCTTGGCTAAAGCTCTTCGCGCTTAAGTAACAACGAAAGCGAAATTTCTACGCCAGCAATCATCTGTCTTATAGGCATAGTTGGTAAACCTGGAAATTCGCGGCGTTGTTCATCCATTAATGGCACATGCATAAAGCCACTTGGTATGCCACGGTTCTTTAAGTAGTCCTGTAACGAATAGAAAATATGGTTACAGAGAAAAGTTCCAGCACTGAGTGAAATCGCTGCAGGAACCCCCGCAGCTTTCATCGCTGCGACCATTTCGGTTATTGGCAACGTTGAAAAATAACCATCGGGGCCATCGCTAATAATCACTTGTTCCTTAGGCAGGTTCCCCGCATTATCGGCAATTCGCGCATCATCTAAATTAATTGCTACACGCTCAGGGGTTAATTCAATTCGACCTTCGGCTTGCCCTAAACACAGCACTGCCGATGGTTTGTGCAGATCAATAAGTTCGCGTAATTTCTGGCTGGCTTGCCCAAAAACCACGGGCAAAACCGCCGTTACAACTTCTGGGTTATGCAACGCTTTAACAATCTCCCCCGAAGGATTGAGTGAAGAAGTGCCAAAAGGCTCAAAACCTGTAACGAGAATCTTTTTCATGCTTTGCCCTTACTGGCATCGCTTCTTAAACTTAAAAAAGCTACTGCTGAAAAAATAATGATGGTAATTGCAAAACCTATGTAGAGCGAAGTTGGAACGGTGCGTGCAAAAATAAATACATAAATATCTGGAATATAGAAAAATAGCGCGGTAAGTGCAGTATTTCTGCGCAATTGCGCCCACGATTTATCAAGAAAATTAACAACTGCGCGCGCTGAATACAATGCATATGGGATTGAAGAGGCAAGATCAACAACAAGATAACCCCACGCATTGACATTGTGGTGACCAAAAAACTTATTGATAGCAAAAGCTCTAAAACATGCCCATGCCAGCACAAGAACCAACCATGTACGGTGCGTGCGCTTATCGCGCAAAAGCGAAAGATTCACCCCGGATGTCATAGAAGAAAGGATAAGGCTTTACGCATTTTTAGGTTACAGTCCTCCGAATGACTACGCCATATTCAGCTCAAACATCGCGCCGTGCCGGCTATGTGCTGCATGTTTTTACCGCAAGCGGTGCTGCCGCGGGTCTGGTTGCGCTGCAAGCTATTTTTAATAATCAATGGCGTAATGCACTTATTTGGCTCATCATCTGCCAAGTGTTAGATGGTTTAGATGGTCCTATCGCTAGGAAACTAGATGTCACCATTCATGCCCCACGCATTGATGGACATATCTTGGATTTAGTTGTTGATTATGTAACGTGCGTAGTTGTTCCGGTCGCTTTACTTGCTCGACTGAATTTATTACCGAATCATTATCAAATTTGGGTAGCTGGAGCGATTTTTATTACCTCCGCTCTGTGGTTTTCACGCACCGATCAAGAGACCGATGACCATTGGTTCAATGGTTTTCCAGCAGTGTGGAATTTAGTTGTGCCATCATTTTTAATTATGGATGCAACGCCTCGCACGGTGATGTTC
>CAIXDY010000061.1 GCA_903918325.1 uncultured Actinomycetes bacterium | reverse complement strand
CCCGTGCCATCCATTACGCCGTGTTCATTCATGATTACTACGAACGGAACGTTATGGCGGACTGCCATCTCAAAGTCATTTGGATCGTGGGCTGCAGTTACTTTTACCGCACCAGTTCCAAAATCCGGATCAACTAATTCATCGGCAATAATTGGAATCATGCGGTTAACAAGTGGTAGCAATACTGATGTACCAACCATGTGCTTATAACGCGGGTCATCTGGGTGAACTGCAACTGCACCATCGCCCATCATCGTCTCTGGACGCGTAGTTGCAACGGTAATACTTTGTTCGCCTTCTCCGTATCGCACTGAAACAAATTCACCAGCATCGTCATGGTGCTCAACTTCAATATCAGATAGCGCAGTTAAGCAACGTGTACACCAGTTAATAATTCGCTCTGCGCGATAAATTAAACCAGCATCATGCATCTTCTTAAATAGAGTGACAACTGAGTTGGACATCGCTTCATCCATTGTGAAACGCTCGCGTGACCAATCAACTGATGAACCCAGGCGCTTCATCTGTTCAAGAATTGCGCCGCCAGATTCAGCTTTCCAATCCCATACTTTCTTAACAAACTCTTCGCGACCTAAATCGTGACGGGATTTTCCTTCAGTAGCTAATTGTTTTTCTACAACGTTTTGCGTTGCAATACCTGCATGGTCCATTCCAGGTAACCATAAAACTTCAAAGCCTTTCATGCGCTTCATGCGCGACAAACAATCTTGCAAAGTTTGATCAAGGGCGTGACCGATATGTAAAACACCTGTCACGTTAGGTGGCGGCAAAACAATTGAGAAAGCCGGCTTAGTTGATGCTGCATCTGCGGTGAAATATCCAGCGCTCACCCACTTTTTATAGAGGGGTGCTTCGATATCAGCTGGTGAAAAACTGGAAGCTAGGTCGCCGGACATAAGGAGCAGTCTAGATTATGCGCTCTTCTCCTCTTGACCCTTTGCTCCGCGTGAACGCTTTGGAATATCTCCAGTGCGTTTAATAAATGTCGGTTGCGCCCCATTTTCGATGCAATCTTTGTTTACAACGACCTTTGATACATCTGCACGGCTTGGTACGTCATACATCACACTCAAAAGGACGGATTCCATGATCGCGCGAAGTCCACGAGCACCTGTTCCGCGATCTAAAGCCAAATCAGCGATTGCATCAAGGGCTTCACTATCGAATTCAAGTTCAACGTTATCTAAATCAAATAAACGCTGGTATTGCTTAACTAGAGCATTTTTTGGCTCAGTCAGAATCTGCATCAGCGCTTCTTTATCTAAGTTTTCTACACTTGTTAAAACTGGCAGACGGCCGATGAACTCAGGAATCATTCCAAATTTCAATAAATCTTCAGGCATCACGTCGGCAAATATATCTTTGCGATTCTTATCTGCTGCATCTTGCAACGTTGCATTAAAGCCAACGCCAGACTTTCCGACACGGCTTTCAATAATCTTTTCAAGTCCGGAGAATGCCCCACCAACAATGAACAAGACATTTGTTGTATCAATTTGAATAAACTCTTGATGCGGGTGCTTGCGACCACCTTGAGGTGGCACAGAAGCAACTGTTCCTTCAAGAATTTTAAGCAAAGCCTGTTGTACACCTTCACCTGAAACATCGCGTGTGATGGATGGGTTTTCAGACTTTCGCGCGACCTTATCGATTTCATCAATGTAGATGATGCCAGTTTCAGCTTTCTTAACATCGTAGTCCGCAGCTTGTAAAAGCTTAAGCAAAATGTTTTCAACATCTTCACCGACATAACCCGCTTCAGTCAGAGCTGTTGCATCAGCAATTGCAAAAGGAACATTGAGCATGCGGGCCAGAGTTTGGGCCATAAGAGTTTTACCGCAACCAGTTGGGCCGAGTAACAAGATATTTGATTTAGCTAATTCAATTTGATCTTCACGGTTTCCACTTTGAACGCGCTTGTAGTGGTTATACACGGCCACCGATAAAGACTTCTTTGCGCGATTTTGTCCAATTACATACTGATCTAAGAATTCAAAGATTTCTTGTGGCTTTGGAAGTTCAGCTAAGCCAAGGGAAGAAGCTTCGGAGAGCTCTTCGACAATGATCTCATTACACAGTTCGATACACTCATCGCAGATGTATACGCCAGGTCCAGCAATAAGTTTCTTTACTTGCTTCTGGGTTTTTCCGCAGAAGGAACACTTCAGCAGGTCGCTTGTTTCGCCGATTCTGGTCATGGGTAAATTTTAGATTCTTAACGGTTTTTATGTGCGGGTTTTTACGCTTAACCCTGTTCGCCCTGAGAATAATTAGTTGGCGCTTTCATATCTTTTACCCCGGGAACCATCAAAACCAACAAACAAATAATGACGTGAAAAATAGATGCCCCAATCAGTAAATTCTTTTCGCCAAAGAGAATCACTGCCGGGCCAACAAGGGCCATACCTAGTGGCATTAATCCAGATGTGCCCATGTGATCAATACTAAAAACTCGCCCTTGTAACTCTTGAGGAATTTCACGTTGAATCGCAGAGTTCCAGAACGCCTCCCAAGGACCAACTGAAAATCCTGCGAGCAAATATGCCACAACAACTACATATTCATTTACTGGAAAAGCTAAGGAAAGTGGCGCAATGATGAGCAATGCCCAAACGAGAACTGAAAATCGCCCCTCGTGTTTTATTTTAAGTTTCACGCAGGCAACGGCGGAAATTATTCCGCCAACAGAAAAAGCCGCTGCCGATAAGGCAAAGACGGTATTAGTATGAAATTCGCGCCGAGTAATAACCGGCAACAAAACATTCTCGGCCGCTAAAACAACCATGAGTTGGACTGATGCCATTGCAATCATGGCGCCAACCCATTTAATCTCCCAAACAGTGCGCAGACCTTCGCGGAGTTCAGTGAGGAATGGTTCCTGTGGTTTTTTATTTGAATTCACATCTTCTTTAATCTGTGCCAAGAAATAGGTTCCAAAGGAGAAAGCAATGGCGGTAAACAAGAATGTCATTCGACCGCCAATCAGAAATACTGATAATCCCCCAATTCCGGGACCAATGATTGATGCCATACGAACTACTACCCCGCGTGCCACATTGCCAGCTGGCAACATTTCTTCTGGCAATAGCGATGGCAAGAATGCACCAGCCGAGGCTGCACCGAATGCATCACCAATTCCCATTACAAAAACGCCAAGACCCAATAAATAATGCGGCATCGTTGGCGCAGAGATAAAGACCATTGATAAAACAATTGCTGCTCTAAATAAATCTGCCGTGATCATCACTTGTTTGCGAGGTAAGCGATCCACCCACACGCCAGCAAATGGCGCAAAAACTACGCCAGATAAAATACGTGCGCCAAGAATTAAACCTAAAGTTGTTGCACTTCCACCAGCATCAAGAATGGTGACTGCCAATGCAATTGGAAAAGCCGTTGCACCTAAAACGAAAATGGTTGTAGAAAACCAAAAGAGACGGTATCCCTTGTAAGACCAAAGGGAGCCCGCCTCAAATAGTTTCATAAAGAAAATTACTTAACTGGCTTAGCCTTACGTGAGGCCAATACCTGATCGATGATTCCGTATTCAACGGCTTCGTTTGCAGTAAGAATCTTGTCGCGTTCGATATCTTTTTCAATCTCAGCGGCAGATTTGATCACGTGGCGAGCGAGCAGTTCTTCCTGCAAACGCGCAATACGTGCAATTTCCTTAGCTTGGATTTCGACATCAGATGCTTGTCCGCCACCTTCAGATGAAGGTTGGTGAATCAAGATACGTGAATGTTCCAGTGCATAACGCTTGCCCTTTGCACCACCAGCAAGAATTACTGCTGCAGCTGATGCGGCCTGACCCAAACAAATTGTGCTGATATCTGGGCGCACAAACTGCATGGTGTCATAAATTGCAGTCAGCGCAGTGAAAGATCCACCAGGTGAGTTGATGTAAATCATGATGTCGCGATCTGGATCCATT
>CAIXDY010000060.1 GCA_903918325.1 uncultured Actinomycetes bacterium | reverse complement strand
TGCCATGAGAAAGAAGGAGGCAACATGTAGGACTCTTTTCACGCCAATTCTGTGAACAACATGTCCAACGGTCAGCAGCGAAATGAGCGAGCCTAATGAGCCGGTACTAATGAGGGAGCCAAAACTGCCATTAGTTAAATGAAGTGCCGCCTTTACCTCTGGAAAACGAGGTACCCACGACATGATTCCTAAACCAAAGAGAAAAAAGAGGGCGCGCAGCCTAATGAGCTCGGCTTTAGCTTCAAGAGTTTTCATGGCTTAAAAAAGCGCGTTCGCTAAAGCACCGCGGGCTGCAGTTAATCGTGGATCTGCTGGATCAACTAAGAGGAAAAGCGAGAGTAGATGTTCTTTAGCGATATTTCTTTGCTCCCCAGTGTTTTCGCGTACTAATTGCAGTAAGCGGTTAAAAGCTGCTTCTACTCCCCCATTAACAATCTCTAAATCTGCAGCTTTAACTTGCAAGGCGAAATCTGAAGGTTGAGCCGCAGCTTCTGCCAATACAACATCTAAAGCAAATCCATCGGTTCTAGTAAGTAACTGCGTCTGGGCCAAACCTAGTTTTGCAAAAGAATCTGTGGGTTTGCGTGCTAATAATTTTTTATATGCAGCTTCAGCTGTTGCAAAATCCCCCGACTCCAAGGCGGCAACGGCCTCTTCTTCTTCAGGTTCGATTATTTCAACTGGCGCATCGCCAATGCCTTGTTCGGCAGCTAATGTTAAAACTTTATCTAGCACTAAACGAACTTGGGTATCTGGATATGCCTGTTCAAAAAGAGGGACTATCTGTTCACCAATCAAGGCAACTGCATATGGGATCTTTTGAGTTTGCAACGCTTGCGCCACTTGTGGATGTGCATCAATATCAACATGGCCCAATGCCCAAGCGCCTTTGTATTCTTTTTCCAGAGTTTCCATGATTGTTAACATTGCAAGCGATTCAGGGCTGCGTTGTGACCAGCACAATAAAATTACTGGCTTAACTTTAGATAGCGGCAGAAGTTCACTTGTTAAATTTGCGGCAGTTACTTCAATTCCGGGTGTTGGTCCGGCAGGCGCAGTTTTTGGCTTACCCAACGAACTTAAATCAACGGCCTGGGCAAAATTAGGAGGATTGCTCACGTGTGAATACTACTGCGCAAGTACATCAACGCCAGAATCGCGTCGGTATGGCAAAATTTCTTGTACATAGTTATCTGCAGCAAACTCCAGACCAACATCACTGCCTTTTTGTTCGCTCAAATACCAGCGGTTTTCAAGGATTTCATGGAACATTTGCGCGCGCTCAACACGGCCCCGCATCTGCTCTGGAACTCGATCGATTGTTGGCTCAAAAACTTCCATGAACCACACTTTTGCCATTTCAGTTATCGACATGGCAGATTTTTCATGACGCGCACGATAGCGATCAAAAGAAGCTAACAAACGCTTGGCTTGTAATTCTTCGGTTTCAATTCCCATTAATTCACGCAAACGTTGTGTGTGATAACCAGCAGCCACAAGCCGGGGCTGGAATGATAATAATTGTGTATCGCCATCAATTGTGATGGAAACTTCTTCGACCGCGAAACCAAGATCGTGCAACTGGCGCATTGCACGTTCTACTGCATGGCGATCTTTAGGATCTAACAGTTGTCGCTCTTTCAATGCCGCCCAAATGCGTCGGTAGCGACGAATAACAGCTTCGGCTGCACGTACTGGATCCATTCCCGGGTATAAAACCCCCGAGAGTCGCAAGTCTTCGAGTTCTGCGGCAACGTTAAACATTGCAATCTCTAGATCATGTTCGCGTTGTCCATCGCTGAGTGTTTTTTGAAACTCTCCAGTTTCAGCATCTACTAAATATGCGGCAAAGCCTTCAGCATCACGACGAAATAAAGTATTAGACAGAGAGCAATCGCCCCACCAAAAACCCAATAAATGTACGCGCACAAGGAGCAGAGCTAAGGCGTTAGCCATTGTATTTATGTCATGGGCTGTAACTGAACCAGAGAGTAAAACTCGATACGGCAACGAGTAAGGTAAAAAGCGCGTGACAATTGCACATGGAAGTTCTTCCCCTTGTGAATCAGTACGACCTTCAACAACGGCAATCTGTTCTACGCATGGCGCATTGAGGGAAGTTAACTCACGCAAAACTTTATACTCGCGATTTGCGAACTCGGCTACCGTCTCTTTAACGGCATATACCGGCGCATCGACATCACTGGTTGCGCGAACCAAACGCACAATGTGCCGAGAAATTCCGCGCTTTTCAGCAAGGGCGGGATCTTCAGGCCACTCTTCCAAACTCTGATGCCAAGGCAGGCCAGTAACGGCCGCGATTTCCTCGCCTAAACCAGTTATCCGAAGTGCCATGGAAGCTATTCTTGCCTAAAAATGTGACGAGAAGATGAACACCACGTCTCGTACAAGTGAGATAACTATCTTTACAATGTGATTATGGCAATAACAGAGCGAATCAAGAAGGTTACTAAGCGCGCAAATAAGGCACCAGTAGTTCCTGCTGATTACGGAATCATGGGTGAGCCAATCAACCGAGCACATCCATACTATTTTGGCTTCACTGCAACGCTGGGTGCATTGACCGCTATTTTGCTGATGCGCGCACTTGCAAGTGTCTCGCAAATATTTATTTTGATTCTCATCGCTCTCTTTTTAGCAACTGGCTTAAACCCTGCAGTTGAGGCTCTACGTCGACGTAAAATGTCGCGCGCCAACGCCGTTGCAATTATTTTTGCATCCGTAATTCTTTTTGTCATATTTTTTGCTTTAGTTGTTGTGCCTCCTGTAGTTTCGCAAGGCACTCAGTTAATTAATAAAGCCCCAAATTTGCTTTCGGAATTAACGCATAACGCCACCATCAATAAACTCAATGACCAATATGGAATAATTGATACGCTACAAACTAAATTGAAATCCGTGACATCAAATGGTTCACTTTTAATTTCAACTTTCGGCGGCGTCGTTGGTGTTGGTAAATCTGTTCTATCGGGTTTCTTTTCTTTCATGACAGTTTTAGTTCTTACTCTCTACTTCATTACTTCATTACCCCAAGCTATTGATCTTGGACTTTCTATGGTCCCAGCCAGCCGGCGTGAACGTGTAGGCCGATTAACACATGCCATCATTGGCCGAGTTGGTTCCTTCGTAGGTAGCCAAATAATCATTGCTGCCATGGCCTCAATTTTTGTTTTCATTCTTTCCTTAATTTTGGGTCTACCTTCACCCATTGCGGTCGCCATGATTGTGCTTGTATGTGGGCTGGTTCCACTTATTGGTCACTTTCTTGGTTGTGGAATTGTCACGATCATCGCCCTTACACAATCAACTCTTATTGGCGTAATCGCCTTTCTTGCATATGTGCTTTATGTGCAGATTGAAAACTATGTTGTAACTCCACGGATAATGAAGAAGACAATGTCGGTTCCCGGAGCAGTAACCATTATTTCTGCCCTCATTGGTTCATCGCTGCTGGGACTTATTGGTGGCTTACTTGCCGTACCGGTTGCAGCATCAGTTATTTTGATTTTGGATGAAGTAGTTATTCCGCGCGCAAATAACTCTTAAAATTCAGTTGGAAGATCTTGGGTATCGCCCGTAACTAGCTTATTAATTTCAGATAGAACTCGATGTACTGAAGGCTCGCCTAACCATAAGTGCTTGGCGTTAGAGATAGCGTTAATTTTAATTGTTGGAACGATTGCGAAACGAACTTTTGCTTCTTCGGGTTTCAAAAAATCATCAAACTCAGGCACTAAGGCAATAATCGGACGCGGATCCGAATTCCAATACTTAAGTTGCTCATCGGTAGTAGTGCGAAGCGGTGGGCTCAGCAGTATCAATCCTTTATGGCGTGGGTCTTTGGCATGGGCTAGCGCTAAATCAGTTCCAAATGACCAACCGACGATCCAAAGATTATTTAGTTTTAATACATCACAACAATAATTAATCATCGCTTGAACATCTAGACCTTCAGCTTCACCATTATCAAATACCCCTGTGCTACTTCCAGCCTCACTTGTTGTTCCTCGTGTATTAAAGCGAACAACAGTTATGCCAGCCATGGCAGGTAAGCGATTCGCCGCTTTCTTATAAATGTGACTATCCATCATTCCTCCCGCAGTTGGTAACGGGTGAAGGGTAAGAATTGCCCCTCTTGATTTTCCAACAGGCGCGGCAATTTCGCCAATTAAATCAACACCATCACTTGTGATGTGATGAAATGGGGTTCGAACCGACGGTAATACAGTGCCGGATCTGATTATCTCGCTCATACTTTAAATCTTATCTTGCGCCCACTACGCTTTGAACCATGGCTACTAAGCGAATACCTTCATTTGATTCTCATAATCCTGCAACTGGCGAAGTCGTTGGAACGTATCCAATGATGTCGGGCAAAGAAGTTACTGAAATTGCCGCTCATGCCCGTGCAGCTGCAGCAAAGTGGCAGCAGTTAGGTTTTAATGGTCGAAAGAAAGTATTAATTTCTTGGTGTTCATTGATTATGAACCGAATTGATCAAATAGCCGCTTTGGTTTCATTAGAGACTGGAAAGCCAGTTAGCGATGCAAAGCTAGAAGTAAGTTTGGCGGCCAGCCACCTTGGTTGGGCAGCACGTCATGCCGAAGAAATAATGCGCACCTCATACCGCGCTCCTGGATTGTTAATGGCGAATATGTCCGCAACCGTTCAACGTTCACCGCTTGGAGTTGTCGGTGTAATTGGCCCTTGGAACTACCCCATCTTTACTCCTATGGGATCTATTTCTTATGCCTTGGCTGCTGGAAATACCGTCATCTTCAAGCCAAGTGAGTACACACCTGGTGTTGGCGTGTGGTTGGAAGAAACTTTTAATGAAGTTGCACCTTTCGCCGATATTTTTACAACGATCACTGGATTAGGCGAAACTGGCGGAGCATTGTGTACGAGTGGCGTAGATAAAATCTCATTTACTGGTTCAACGCGAACTGCAAAAATTGTTGCCGCACAATGTGCCACAAATATGGTCCCCGTTGTTTTGGAATGTGGCGGCAAGGACCCAGTAATCGTTGCAGCTGATGCCAACTTAGAGCGCGCTGTCGATGCCACAATTTGGTCAGCAATGGCTAATGCTGGCCAATCTTGTATCGGTGCTGAGCGTGTATATGTTGACGAGAAAGTTGCCGATAAATTCGTTGAACTAGCCGTTGAACTCGCTAAAACTATTCATGCCGGTGCACCTGGGGATGGTAACTACGGTCCAGCCACAATGCCGTCACAGATTAAAGTAATTCAAAAACATATTAAGGCCGCGATCGCCGATGGTGGAACATGTGCATACGGTGGACCAGATTCAGTTAAGCCACCATTTGTACAACCAGTGATTTTGTTAAATGTTCCAGAAGATTCAACTGCTGTTCGAGAGGAAACTTTCGGGCCAACAATCATTATTAATCGCGTAAAGAACATGCGCGAAGCTATCGATTTATCTAATGCTTCTAGTTATGGCTTAGGTGCAAATGTCTGGTCTCGACGCCAAGGAAAGCGAATTGCAGCCGAACTTGCATGTGGCATGGTCGCGATTAACTCAACTTTCTCTTTTGCTGCCGTTGCTTCCGTGCCTTTCGGCGGGATAAAAGATAGTGGTTATGGACGTGTTCATGGTCCAGAAGGCTTATTGGAATATACCTACGCTCGCACCGTTGTGCGCACCCGATTTAATTTACCAATTAAGTTTTTGAGTTTTAAGCGCCGACCAAAAGATGACTCATTAGTAATTGCATTGACGAAAATGTTAAAGGGCCGCTTAGGTTAATTTAATAACGTGGTGCATTACGTGTGCGCTCAGTATTAGGACGACGCTTATCTTTATTTGACCAACAAACATTGTGCCAATGACGTCGACTTTCTTCATCATCTTCTAGCCAAGCAACTGTGTGCGGAGTTGCTAGAGGAATCATTTGATCGCATCCTGGACATCTATATGGTTTATTGGAACTAGAACCAGTTAATTTGCGAACGATATACATGCCTTCGTGGTGCTCTTCAATAGTTTGATTGGACGTCGAGATATCGCGATCATCAGCTTTCGGCCGCTTGTTCTTAGGGTAGTTTTTGCGCGGGCTCATGCTCATATTTTCTCACACGTGATGCAGTAGTAGTATCGTCAAATGAACGTCATCGAGGTCAAAGGCCTTAAAAAGAGTTATGGCCAGGTCCATGCCGTTCGCGGAGTTGATTTAGCAATTGCACAAGGAGAAATATTTGCCCTACTTGGCCCTAATGGCGCGGGCAAGACCACAACGGTAGAAATTCTGGAAGGTTTTAGAAACCGTGATGCCGGTGAAGTCTCAGTCCTAGGTTTTGATCCCCAAGCCCGCGGGCGAGCTGCACGGGAATGGCGCAACCGCATCGGGATTGTTTTGCAATCGGTTGCCGATGCCGGGGATCTTTCAGTAGTTGAAACTATTAAACACTTCAGCGGTTATTACTCTAATCCACGTAATGTTGATGAAGTTATTGCCTCAGTTGGCTTAGAAGAAAAAGCCGATGCTTTA
>CAIXDY010000059.1 GCA_903918325.1 uncultured Actinomycetes bacterium | reverse complement strand
CCCACTGATGAGTCACGAATAAAGCCTTTGTTCCACTCGTGCACTTGGCGCAAATCGGCAAAGCCGCCTTGTGTGAAAGCGCGAACTAAATTCAGAGTTGATGCTGATGTGTTGTAAACACGGACTAAACGTTGTGGATCTGGTGTACGAGATTTTTCATTGAACTCAAGATCATTGACTGCATCACCGCGGTAAGCAGGAAGAGTTACATCGCCACGAGTTTCCATGTCGTTAGAGCGTGGCTTAGCGAACTGACCAGCCATGCGTCCAACTTTGATGACTGGCAATGATGAGTAGTACTGCAAAACTGCGGCCATCTGCAAAATTGTTTTAATTCGATTGCGAATTGAATCAGCTGTTGCCGCCGCAAAAGTTTCAGCACAATCCCCACCTTGTAACCAGAAAGCTTTACCTTCGGCAGCTAATGCAATGCGCGCTTTTAAGTCATCACATTCGCCAGCAAAGACGAGAGGTGGAAATGATTTAAGTTCGGCAACTGCAGCTTTAATCGCTGCACCCTCTGGACCGCCAGGCCATTGTGGTTGTTGGGCAGCCACAAGGCCGGGCGTGAAGAGATTATCCAAAGGAGAAGTCATGGGATAAGAATAGAGAATCAATTGATAATCGCGTACCGCAATTAACCGAAGAAGATCTCTGACTCCTTATATAGCTCGAGGGGAACGGTCTTGAGCTTTTCAGTGGCAGATGCCAGCGGAACTCGGGCGATATTTGTGCCGTGAAGGGCAACCATCTTGCCCCAGTCGCCTTCATGCGCGGCAGTAATTGCATGCAAGCCAAATCGAGTAGCAAGAACGCGGTCGAAAGCTGTTGGTGAACCACCACGTTGGATGTGACCCAAAACTGATGTGCGGGCTTCCTTGCCAGTCTTGGCTTCAATCTGGCCAGCTAGCCAATCACCAATTCCTGAAAGTTTGACGTGACCAAATGAATCAAGAGTTTGATCCTTAACAATCATGTCGCCATCTTGAGGAATTGCTCCTTCGGCAATAACGATAATCGGTGCGTAGTGCGACTTGAATCGAGATTCAACCCATTCGCATACTTTATCAAGGGAGAATTTTTGTTCTGGAATCAAAATACATGCAGCACCACCAGCTAAACCTGAGTGAAGTGCGATCCAACCAGCATGGCGACCCATTACTTCAACAATCAAGGCACGGTGGTGAGATTCTGCAGTTGTATGTAAGCGATCGATTGCTTCAACCGCGATATTAACTGCAGTGTCAAAACCAAATGTGTAATCAGTATTATTGAGATCGTTATCAATAGTCTTTGGAACGCCGATAACTTTTACGCCAAGAGCATCTAACTTTGTTGCAACGCCTAAAGTATCTTCGCCACCGATTGCAATAAGTGCATCGATTCCGGCTTTTGCTAAATTCTCTTTAATCTTTTCTACGCCACCCTCGATTTTGAAAGGGTTAGTACGTGAGGATCCCAAAATAGTTCCACCGCGAGGTAAAATTCCACGAGTTGCCTCAAGGTTAAGTGGCATTGTTAAGCCCTCTAGCGGACCCTTCCAACCATCACGAAAACCTACAAACTCATGTCCGTACTCTTTAACGCCTTTACGAACTACGGCGCGAATCACAGCATTTAGACCTGGGCAATCTCCGCCACCAGTAAGCACACCAATACGCATTATTAACTCCATTGAAAAGAAAATGATGAATGGCTCGGGCTAAAAAGCGCCCGGCCTGTGGTCAACGCTGACTGGAACAGTCTAGCCTTCGCGTATGGGTAATCAACACATAGTCGCCGGCGTGGACTCATCGACTCAGTCGGTAAAAGTAGTTCTACGCGATGCCGCTACCGGCCAATTACTGCGACAGGGCCGGGCATCACATCCTGACGGCACCGAAGTTGAGCCAACATTATGGAAAATTGCGCTGGATTCTGCGATTGCCGATGCTGGTGG
>CAIXDY010000058.1 GCA_903918325.1 uncultured Actinomycetes bacterium | reverse complement strand
GATCTACAGCACAAATAACCTCGTTAAGTATTGGATTAATTATTCCCGGTGTCTTACTTCTGACCGTTCCTTTTTTCGTGAAGGTACTTAAGAACGTTTAAACCAGATTGTAGATAGTGGCGGGACTCGTACTTCGGCTACCAGATGTGCTGCATCAGTAATTGTGATGGCCGAGTTTGAAATACCACTTCCTCCATAAGCTAAATCATCGGTATTGAGTACCTCGGTCCACGTACCCGAAGTTGGAAATGGAAGTTGATAATGCTCATGTGGCATTGGTGAAAAATTAGTGAGGCAAACAAATGGAGTTGCGTGATCATCCCAGCGCGCGAAAGCTACGACGTTAGCCGCACCGTCGTTTCCTACTAACCAAGTAAAGCCTTCCGGTGATGTGTCTTTCTCCCACAGTGCAGGAATAACTTTATAGAGAGCGTTAATTTCAGCTACAGCTTTTTGAACGCCTTGATGTTCGCCATATTCAGTGAGGTACCACTGCAAGCCAGCGTTTTCATTCCACTCATCATTTTGTGCGAACTCACTACCCATAAATAAAAGTTTCTTACCGGGATGGGCCCACATAAAGCCGTACAAGGCACGCAAAGTAGCCGTCTTCTGCCAACGATCTCCCGGAAATTTATTAACCAGTTGGCCCTTACCGTGCACGACTTCATCATGGGAAAGTGGGAGCATAAAGTTTTCACTCCATGCATAAAGAATTGAAAAAGTTACTTCATTGTGGTGATGCACACGATGTATTGGATCGTGTTGTAAATATTGCAATGTGTCATGCATCCAACCCATATTCCATTTGAAACCAAAACCTAGGCCACCACTTGATGTATCGCGGGTTACGCCAGACCAAGCCGTAGATTCTTCAGCAATCATCATGATGCCAGGATGAGTTTTATAGGCAGTTGAAGTTGCCTCTTGTAGAAGTTGAACAGCCTCTAAATTTTCGCGACCACCATTTTTATTGGGTAACCATTCACCCTCTTTGCGCGAATAGTCCAAGTACAGCATCGATGCAACGGCATCCACGCGTAAGCCATCAATGTGATATTCAGTCAACCAATACAGCGCACTAGCTACTAGAAAATTGCGAACTTCATTGCGTCCGAAGTTAAAAATTAATGTGCCCCAGTCAGGGTGCTCACCTAAACGCGGATCTGAATGTTCGTATAGAGCGGTGCCATCAAATTTTGCAAGTGCCCATTCATCTTTAGGAAAATGTGCTGGAACCCAATCTAAAATTACGCCGATTCCTGCATTGTGCAGCGCATCGACAAGGAATTTGAAGTCATCGGGTGAACCAAAGCGCGATGTTGGCGCGAAAAATGATGTGACTTGATAACCCCACGAAGGTCCATACGGATGTTCAGTAACGGGTAAAAATTCAACATGTGTGAAGCCTTGCAGGCGTACGTAATCAACTAATTCAATTGCTAACTCGCGATAATTAAGTCCCAACTTCCAAGAACCTAAGTGAACTTCGTAGACTGAAATTGGCGATCTCCACGGTTCAAAGCTGACGCGTTTATTTACCCATGGTGCGTCATTCCACGCATATGTGGATTCCTCAACAACTGAAGCGGTCAATGGTGGGATTTCTGTTGCCCGCGCCATGGGATCGGCATGATCTACCCAACGTCCATCAATTGTGCACACCGCAAATTTATATTTACTTCCAACACCTATGTCTGGAATAAAGGTTTCCCAAATACCAGTGGAACCAATACGCACCATGTGATTCGTATTTTTATCCCAGTAATTGTGATCACCAATGAGTGAAACAGCTTGTGCATTTGGTGCCCACACTGAAAATGCGGTCCCAAGTAGTTCTCCGGCAGAATCGCGACGAACGTGCGCACCGAGAGCTTTCCATAACTGCTCATGGCGACCTTCGGCAATTAAATGCAGATCGAGTTCCCCAAGTGTGGAATGTGGGTTAAGAAAAGAAGCGGGTGCAACAACTGCTGAAGCATCTTTTTTAGTGAATCGCGAAAAGATTCCCATTACTTAGAGCTTCACTTGGCAGATATGGGCAACTTTGCCAACTGGCCGGGTGGGATCTAGGTGAACAAATTGATGCTCTGACCAATCAAAGCTCTTGCCATCCAGCAGATCCTTAACGCTAAAACTTGAACTTTCAATACCTAAAGCTTTCAAATCCCAGTGAACCGTAGTTCCTTGCGCAAATGCTGGATCTAAATTGACGACGACAAGAATTAAATTTTTACCTTCTCGTTTTGAATAAGCAATGATTGCATCAGAATCTGTTGTGTGAAACGTCAAATTCCGCAGTCGCTGAAGCGCCACATTGTTTTTACGGATGGAGTTCAGTTGCGCAATAAATGGGGTCAGAGTTAAACCT
>CAIXDY010000057.1 GCA_903918325.1 uncultured Actinomycetes bacterium | reverse complement strand
CTTGCAGCTTCAACAATGTCGCAAATTGGTTACATGATTTTAGGTGCAGGTCTTGGTCCAGTTGGTTATGCCTTCGCAATCATGCACTTACTTACTCACGGTTTCTTTAAAGCTGGCATGTTCCTAGGCGCTGGATCAGTCATGCATGGGATGAATGATGAAGTAAATATGCGTAAGTACGGCGCACTCCGTAAATTTATGCCAATTACTTTTGCCACATTTGGTCTGGGTTACTTAGCAATTTTGGGAGTTCCACCTTTTGCCGGCTTCTATTCAAAAGACAAGATTATTGAGGTTGCCTTTAACTCCGCTGGTAACAAGGGAATTATTTTGGGAGCCGTAACCCTTCTTGGTGCAGGTATCACTGCGTTTTATATGACTCGCGTAATGATTCTGACTTTTACTGGAAAATCACGGTGGGATGATGAAGCGCATCCACATGAATCTCCATTATTAATGTGGTTACCAATGGCAGTTTTAGCAGTTGGTTCGGTTTCATCAGGGTTCTTACTCAGTCGCGGTAACGCCCTTGTTAACTGGCTAGCTCCGTTATTCGTACAACACGGAGAACCTACTGAGCGCTTAAAGCCTACGGTTGTTTCTGCACTTGCGTTAATCATGGTTGCAATTGGTGTAGCAATTGCCTTTATTAAGTATTCACGCCAAGAGGTTGCTGCAGTTGCCCCAGAAGATGTTTCATTCTTTACAAAAATTGCCCGCCAAGATTTGATGCAAGATACATTCAATGAAGCCGTCTTTATGCGCCCTGGGCAAGCTCTTACTGCAACTTTAGTTAAAACCGATGAAGCAGTTATCGATGGCGCAGTCCGAGGTGTTGGTCGTATGGCTCTTGGATCTGGTTCGCTTCTTCGAGGCCTGCAAAATGGCTTCGTACGCAGTTATGCCGCACTCATTCTTATTGGTGCAGCTTTATTGATTGCCGCGATTTGGATGGTGGTCCAATAATGAACTCATTAACTCTCTTAATGCTTTTGCCGATTGTTGGCACAGTAGTCATTGCCGCTCTTCCAAAAGCTAATGAAACTTTGACTAAGCAAGTAGCGCTTGCAACTACGTTGGTTGTAGCGGCGGCAACTATTTGGTTGGCCGTTGGTTTCCAGCGCGACAATGTAGATCTGCAATTTGTCCAGAAATTTTCATGGATCCCAAGCTTTGGAATTAACTTCGCACTTGGTATTGATGGCTTAGCGTTAGTTTTGATTTTAATGTCAACTGTATTGGCACCAATCGTAGTTTTGGCCGGTTGGAATGAATCACTAGGTGGGCGTTGGTCAGTTAAGACGTTCTATATTCTTATTTTAGTTCTTGAAACAATGATGATCGGTGTCTTTGCTGCCACTGATGTTTTCTTGTTCTACGTAATCTTTGAAGCAATGCTCATTCCGGTCTACTTCCTTATTGGTGGATATGGCAGTGGCGAACGCTCAGCCGCGGCCGTTAAGTTCCTCATTTATTCACTCTTTGGTGGATTACTGATGTTGGCTTCAATCATTGCCCTTTATGTAATGTCAGGTGATCAAGGTGGCCACACATTCGACCTTGCTGCACTCTCACACTTGCAGATGAGTTCAACCACGCAAAACTTCCTCTTCCTTGGATTCTTTATTGCTTTCGCAATTAAAGCTCCACTGTGGCCTTTGCACACATGGTTACCTGATGCTGCACAGTCTGCGACTCCAGGAACTTCAGTTCTATTATTAGGTGTACTCGATAAAGTCGGAACTTTCGGAATGATTCGTTATTGCTTAACGTTATTTCCAGATGCCAGCAAAACTTTCACACCGTTGATTTTGATTTTGTCAGTAATTTCAATTGTGTATGGGGCATTCCTTGCAATTGGCCAACGCGACTTGAAACGTTTAATTGCCTTTACTTCAATCTCTCACTTTGGATTTATCACCATGGGAATCTTTGCAATGACCTCACAAGGTCAAAGTGGGGCAACGTTATATATGTTTAACCATGGCTTCTCAACGGCAGCGTTGTTCTTGGTGGGCGGCTGGATGATTTCGCGCCGTGGATCCTCAACCATTGCTGATTTTGGTGGTTTGCAACGAGTCACTCCAGTGATGGCTTGGACATTCTTCCTAGCTGGAATGTCATCCCTTGCTTTGCCAGGTATGTCTAGCTTTGTGAGTGAGTTCTTAGTTCTAGTTGGAACTTTCACGCGCTATCCCGTGCATGCAGTAATCGCCACATTTGGAATTGTCTTAGCCGCACTTTATATATTGATTCCAGTACAAAAGGCTTTGCATGGTCCTACAACCCCAGGCAATGAAAATTTAAGCGACTTAAATCTTCGCGAAAAGATTGCCATCGCTCCAGTAATAGCAATCATTATCGCTCTTGGTTTTTATCCTTCACCACTTCTTAAAGTTATTAATCCAGCTTCGGCACATGTCATCGCTCAAATGGGCTTTACTGATCCGGCTCCAACGAATGGTGATAAATAATGGAATTCGTCGCACCAGTTCTCAACTACTCACTTTTATCGCCAATCTTAATTTTGCTGGGCGGTGCGCTTATTGGCGTACTCGTAGAAGCGTTTGTATCTAAAGCACTTCGCCCTATTACACAGCTCAGCGTGACATTGGGTTCACTTGTTCTATCACTCGTTCAAGTCTGGCGAATTCGGCATGAGTCTTCAATGTCTGCAGCAATGGGGTCCGTTGTTATAGATGGCCCAGCAGTTCTGTTACAAGCATCGATTCTTATAATCTCAATTATTTCAGTATTTCTTATTGCCGATACTGAGCACTTCACCGCGCTAGCAGCATCTTTGCCTGGTTCTGATGAAGAGCGCCATGCTTTGCAAACTGGAAATCAAGTGACTGAGGTTTATCCACTCACCCTGTTTGCCGTTGCGGGAATGCTTTTGTTCCCAATTTCCAGTGATCTCATTACTTTATTTGTTGCCCTTGAAATGCTTTCACTTCCATTGTATTTAATGGCCGGGCTTTCACGCCGTCGCCGTTTAGCTTCGCAAGAGTCGGCGCTGAAGTACTTCCTACTAGGCGCATTTTCATCGGCATTCTTCTTGTTTGGCGCAGCTTTCTTGTATGGATATTCATCCTCAGTAACCTTTGCTGGAATTCATAATGCAGTAATTGGCGCGGCTGGAAACGATGTCTTCTTACTTATCGGCATAGCGTTTCTCTCAGTTGGCTTGCTCTTCAAAGTTGGCGCAGTTCCATTCCATGCATGGTCACCCGATGTTTACCAAGGTGCACCAACGCCAGTCACTGCATTTATGGCAGCGGCTACCAAAGTTGCCGCTTTCGGCGCAATGCTACGAATTTTCTACACCGCATTCGCAAGTGCCCAATGGTCGTGGTCACCTGTTCTATCTTTGATTGCAATCATCACAATGTTGCTTGGTTCATTAGTTGCAATCACTCAACGTGATGTAAAGCGTATGTTGGCTTACTCTTCTATCGCGCACGCCGGTTTCTTACTAACTGGTGTTATAGCCTTGAATAAAGCCGGACTTGATGCATCAATCTTTTACTTATTCGCTTATGGAGTTGCAACCGTCGGTGGTTTTGCCGTCGTAACTTTGGTGCGCGATTCGGCTGGCGAAGTTACTGATTTAAATCGTTGGAAAGGCCTAGGCAAGCGTTCACCTTGGGTGGCATCTTCCTTTGCTTTCTTCTTATTAGCTTTTGCTGGGATTCCACTTACATCGGGCTTCATCGGAAAGTTTTCAATTTTCTCTGCAGCTTACGAGAGTGGTGCGAAAGCAGTTGTTATTGCTGGTGTGCTTTCAAGTGCAATTGCGGCATTTTTCTATATTCGCGTAATTGTCATGATGTTCTTCACTGATCCAGTTGAAGATGGAACTGGTGTTGAGATTCCATCAGTACTCACACAACTCACTTTAATTATTTCATTGGCCATAACAGTTGGCCTAGGCGTTTACCCAGCACCAATTCTTAACTTCATAACAAATCTCGCGACTTTCATACGCTGATGTCAACATTTGGTATCCCTAATGTTGCTCCAGCTCTTGAAGCAACACTTGTTGCACAAATGGCGCAAGTTGAATCACTGCTTTTAAGCCACACCCGCAGCGAATATCCATTTGTTGATGAGACTGCCCACCATTTAGTTGCCGCCGGCGGTAAGCGTTTGCGCCCACTTTTGACGCTGCTCACTGCCCAATATGGCGATCCAACCGGCAAAGGCATTATTGCAGCGGCAGTTGCTTGCGAAATCACACACCTTGCAACGTTGTATCACGATGATGTTATGGATGAAGCACCACTTCGGCGCGGAGTTGAGAGTGCAAACATTCGTTGGGGAAACACAATTGCAATCTTGACGGGAGATTTTCTCTTCGCTAAATCCTCAGATTTATTAGCCGATTTAGGTCCCGAAGCCGTTCGCTTACAAGCCCGCACTTTTGAACGATTAGTTATTGGTCAGATCATGGAAACCCAAGGGCCAAACCCGGGGCAAGACCCGCTGGAATATTATTTGAAAGTTGTCGCAGATAAAACCGGTTCACTAATTGCGGCAAGTGCGCGCTATGGTGGAATGATTTCAGGAGCGCCATCAGATATTACTGACACCGTAACTTTATTTGGTGAAAAAATTGGCGTAGCTTTTCAGTTAGCTGATGATGTTATTGATATTGCCAGCGAATCAAATCAATCAGGTAAAACCCCAGGTACCGATTTACGCGAAGGCGTTCCAACGCTTGTTACTTTAAATGTTATGAAATCAACAGACTCTGCCGATCGCGAACTGCAACAATTACTGTCAGGGCCAATTGAGGATGAAACAACAGTCCAACAGGTTTTATCTACATTAAGGAAGCACAAAGCTTTAGATGAATCCCGTGATCAACTCCATCAGATTGCTAAAGAAGCGCGTAGTGCACTTGGACCGCTTCCAGTATGCGATGCAACTGGGGCTTTGATGTCACTATGCGACGCGGTTATCGACCGCTCTGCTTGATCGCACTAAATCTGTTCCCAGAGTTATTAGTGCAACCCAAATTGTAAGAAAACCAATCCATCTAGCCGTTGGCATCGCTTCGTGACGTACCCACACACCAATTGAGAACTGCAAAGTTGGCGTTATGTACTGCAATAAACCGATAGTCGTAAATGGCAATCGAGTTGTAGAACCATTGAATAAAAGCAGTGGAATCGCGGTAATGGCGCCAGCACTAATTAAGAGAATTGTTGAACCCACATGGTGACCAAATTGACCGGTTCCGTGATTGCCTAAGTAGATTAAATAGCCAGCATAAGGAATGAAAGATATGCCAGTTTCAATTGCTAAGCCTTCTAATGCGCCGAGGCCGAGTTGCTTTTTCATAAGCCCGTAGCTTCCCCACGAAATAGCGAGTGTTAGTGCAATCCAAGGTGGCCGTCCGTAATCGATAGTCAGAATTAAAACTCCGATTGATGCAATTGAAACTGCGGCCCATTGCAACATTCGCATTTTTTCTTTGAGTAGAATAACGCCAAAAGCGATGATAATTAAAGGACTAATGTAATAACCTAATGAAGCTTCAACAACGTGACCATTGTTAGTTGCCCAGATGTAGACAAGCCAGTTGATAGAAACTAGCACCGAAGTTACAAAGAGTTTTGCAGCAATTTTTGGCCGCTTGAGTGTTTTCAGTGTTGCTTTTAATGATTTTGTAATTGCCAAAATTACTATGCAGAAGAATAAAGTCCATACAGCACGGTGCGAAACAATTTCAAATGGGTTAGCCGGTTCAAGTCGTGACCAAAATAGCGGTAATAAACCCCAGAGACCGTAGGCACTGACCCCAAAAATAAGTCCTAGTTTATTTTTACTCACTTATCTAAAGTTCGTAAACTGCACAGCGAAATCAAATCCGCCCTCTTTAACCATGGCCATGGTGTCTTGCAGATCATCACGACTTTTTGAAGTCACACGCAATTCATCACCTTGAATTTGAGTCTTAACAGATTTTGGGCCCTCATCACGAATAAGTTTTGCAATCTTCTTGGCATTCTCGGTGGAAATACCTTCTTTTAATGGCGCAGCAATTTTGTAAATTTTCCCGCTCAGCTGTGGGGCTCCGGCATCTAAATGTTTGAGCGATACTCCACGCTTAACCATCTTGTCTTTCACCACATCTAATGCAGCCTTGGCTCGCTCTTCAGTATCGGCTTCAATCAAAACCTTTTCACCTTCAAGCTCAATCTTGGAGCCCGTATTCTTAAAATCAAAGCGGGTTTCAATTTCGCGCACTGCTTGGTTGATGGCGTTATCAAGCTCCATACGGTCAATCTTGGAAGTGATATCAAAACTTGCATCAGCCATGGCTTAACTCCTTTTAGCTCTGTGAACGCGATTGTATTCTAATTGTGTAGTGTTTTTCCAACGGCCTTTGTCTGCCACAGATTCAAGATTTGAGTAGTGACTGATGCCATTGTTGCGCGTGATGCCTCATCAACGGTGGAATACGCGCAGGTTTGCACTAAGTCACAACTCCACGTAGAGATTCCAGCATTAAAGATTGCCGCACCTGAAGGTGTTGTAAACCAAATGGATTGGGCAATTGGAACTGGCCTTGTTGGTCGACCCGGCGTCGGCGCATCTCGGTAATGCATAATCCCTGAAAATAAAATATTAACTGTTGGGGGAGCAGCTGGTGTGCTAACCGCATGCTCCACCTCGCTATCTGGAGATATACCAGTAATTGTTGAGTTAGCCGCAAGTGTGAGCCACTTTGGAATTGTGACCGCCTTCATTTCACCATAAACATGCACGCCATCAGCCAAACTTCCGGTGAGTAGTGTTGGTGGAATATTTAATCGGGGATTTTCAAATTTGATTGTCACTTGCTTTAAATCGGTGACCGGGTCTTGCGCAGCTACGCGATAGATAATGATTCGACGATTTTTTCCAACTTTTGAATCAGCTAAACGTGTCTGCCAGATGCCAGTATTTCCACCGAGAATTGCAACGTTAATACCAGTATTTCGCGCCGAAACCAACGTGTCATAAATACGGTGAGTGAAATACTCCGGATGGCCACCCAGAACTATTCCGTTATAGCTTTTAGTAATGGACGGCCAGGAATCTAGATCAAAATCTGAGTACTGGTCATAGTTAATTCCTGCTTTTTCAATGAACTGCACTAATGAAACAGCATCACGGTGAATACTAAAACCACCGCTTCCGACGATTGGTCGGTCTAAAGAAACAACGCGG
>CAIXDY010000056.1 GCA_903918325.1 uncultured Actinomycetes bacterium | reverse complement strand
GCAAATTAATTCCAGCAATTGCTGTTGTCGCCTGGTTAAAGAAAAGAGGTCCCGCTTACGCAGCTTCAGGTATTCAGTGATCAATTTCTTATTCAGCGCAGGAGAAATGGGGTTTGCTCCTTCTCTCAACTGCTTGATGGCCTGCGAAATTTTGGTACTATCTCCATCCTTCAGCAAATACCCGGAAACGCCGGCTTCGATTGCTTCTTCGATGTACTCATCCGCAAACATGGTCAAAATCATGACGTAAACCTGCGGAAATCGCATTTTTATTTCCCGGGTCGCAGTTATGCCGTCCATGGTCGGCATCTTTAAATCCATGACGACCACCTCGGGAGCCAGCAACTCGGTCTTGCGGATAGCCTCGACGCCGTCTTTGGCTTCTCCGACGATCTCGATACTGCTATCCAATTCCAGCACGCGGCGCACGAGAGCCAAGTGGACCGATGAGTGATCCTTTGGGACTCACACTTGAACGGTGAGTACGAACTGCAATTTTTGTGCGATGACCTGCTTCGCGCGCCACTGCCATGATTTCGACAATCCGATCTTTTATTTCTGGTACTTCTAATGCAAATAATTGTTTGACAAGGGCTGGATGGCTGCGGGACAACATTATTTCAGGTCCCTTTAATCCTTGCTTGACTTCAACCACAAAACATTTAATTCGATCACCGTGATTGTAAATTTCTCCCGGAACTTGCTCCTGTGGCGGAATACGACCTTCGAATCGACCTAAATTGACGTTAATCATTTTCGGATCACGGCCTTGCTGCACAACGCCAGAAATTACATCACCAACATTTGCGGTGAACTCTGCGACGATTGACGCATCATTAGTTTCACGCATCTTCATCTTGATAACTTGGCGGGCCGTTGAAGTTGCTACACGAGAAAAACCATCGGGCATATCTTGTTCATCACCTATTTTTTCGCCAATTTCATTGAACTGAGGAATCAAGATTTGAATTTCTCCGCTTTCGCGATCCAGCACGGCATGTGCATGGCGCTTTGCTTCATCAGTTTGGTTGTAAGCGGTCAAAACACCAACTTCGATAGCTTGAATTAGCTGCTCTAAAGGAATCCCTTTTTCATTAGTAAGAGCTTCAAGGGCCGACATTTCAACATGCATTAGTTGTCATCCTTGCGATTGAATTCAATTTCAACTACTGCCCGTTTAATATCGCTGAAGGCGATCTCATGCTCTTTCATTCGCCCCTTAATATTTTCAACTAGCTGTGCATGCGTGTCATTGAACCCAGAAAGACGGGCAGTAAGTACGGTTGCGTCATTAAGAGTCAATTTAATTAATCGCGTCAGATTCTTAGTCCAATGACGTGGCAAAGTCAGAGGCCGGTCTACTCCCGGTGAGCTAACTTCTAAAGTAAATGCTTCATCGCCGACAACTGGGGCTTGATCAAGGATTTCAGAGATAACTCTGGAAACCGAGGTCACTTCATCCATATTTAAAGGTTTCGGACCATCAACGACACAAGTAATAGTGCGGTGGTTGCCTGGGTTAGTTATTTGAACTTCATCTAAGAAAAATCCCGCGGTTTCTACAGCTGGGGTGAGAAGTTCTAAAAGCGAATCTTTTAAAGACATAATCTGTTCTGCTTTCCTATTAAGTTGTAGATGCAAGTGTAACTATAAAGTTGCGAAAGTATCAATTCCTACTTTGATGATTAATGCCACGGTCACTAAGAGAAAAACCTTGCGCACCAAAGTCGAACCACCCCGGATTGCCAGGCGTGAACCAAGAATTGCGCCACTGACATTGGCTGCTCCAAGAATGAGACCGAGTTTGAAAATTATCGCCCCATGTAGACCAAAGATCATTATGGCCCCGATATTTGTTGACACATTAACAACTTTTGCAATTGCTGATGCGGTGATAAATGCATATCCCAAGGAGGCGACTAAAATTAGCATCAAAAATGAACCCGTTCCTGGGCCAAAAATTCCATCGTAAAAACCAATAACTAATCCAGCGATAATCGATATTTGAATTCGCCTAGAAGAATGGTGACGGAGCAGCTCGATTTTTCCCAGATCTGGTTTTAACCATGTATAAATTGCAACAACAATCAACAACACCAAAACGATAGGGCGCATACTTTTAGTTGGTATATGTGAAGCCAAGGAAGCGCCTGTGGCCGAGCCGATGAAAGCTGGTATTGCCATGGCCAACAAAACTTTAGGATCGGGTTTAATTTGGCGGCGATAAAGCGCTGCCGCCGTGGTGGTTCCAAAAACTGAAGCTAGTTTGTTAGTTCCAAGTACCGTGACCGTTTCCGTTTTAGGTAAACCAATGAGAAGTGCCGGTAATTGAATTAATCCCCCACCACCGGCAATTGAATCTACAAAACCGGCGAAAAAAGATGCACAGAGAAGAAATAGCGCGGTTGTGAGCGTTAAGTCAGCAAACACTTTTCTAGACTAATAATTTCGTGATTGCAGAAACGACATCAGCGACGGCAACTTCACTTTTCTCGCCACTCTTGCGAACACGTACTTCGATGTTACCTTCGACTAGAGCTTTTCCGACAACAACAATAATTGGATTACCGATGAGCTCCGCATCTTTGAATTTAACTCCAGCACTTGCCTCGCGCCGATCATCGAGCATCACACTTATTCCGGCGGCTTCTAATTTATTGCCAATATCTAGTGCAGTATCAAATGGAAGATCTTCTTTGCCGGTAGCCACGATATGTACTTTCGCCGGTGCGATTTCAACTGGCCAGTTCAGACCAATCTCATCACTTGTCTGTTCGGCAATTGCGGCAACTGCGCGTGAAACACCGATTCCGTAAGAGCCCATAGTTACTACTTGAGATTTGCCGTTGTGATCAAGCACCGTCAAATTAAGGGCTTGGGCATATTTGCGGCCGAGTTGGAAAATATGGCCGATTTCAATTGCACGATCGATAACAATTTCAGTATTGCATTCAGGACATGAATCTCCAGCTCGTACTTCTGCAGCTTCTACATAAGCATCCGGAGTGAAGTCGCGACCATTGACTACATAACGTGCGTGGCGATTTTTCTTATTTGCGCCAGTAATCCAAGAAGTTCCAGGTGCAATGCGTGGATCTGCCAGAACTTTAATTCCAGATTTAGCCGCATCTTGAGGTCCGATGTAACCCTTCACTAATGAAGGGTGCTTAGCAAAATCTGCTTCTTCAAATACGCGAAGCTCATGAACACCGCCTAAATTTTCTTGAAGCCGCTTTAAATCAACTTCACGATCGCCGGGAACTAAAACCGCTAAAGGCGTGCCATC
>CAIXDY010000055.1 GCA_903918325.1 uncultured Actinomycetes bacterium | reverse complement strand
CTGCCCCGTATACATCATCATCAGTAATTTCAAAATCAGTCGCACGAAATGGTGGTCGAACTTCTTATAGAGGCAATTTTTTCGGGGCGATTATGCAACAGGGGAGGCAATGGATAGATAGTCAGATCTAACGCTTCTGCTGCAGCAATATCGCCAATATGTGTGGCAAGTGCCCCACAAGCAACGATTCCGATACTCATGCAGGGAAAGCTAGGCGCTCAACAAACTTATCGTTGAAATCTGCGCGATCGGAAAGTTCGATGTAATCGATTTCGTCCAGCAAAGCTTGTGCACCATGGCGCTCTTGGGCTGATAACAAAACCATCTTGGCGCCTTCGCCAGCAACGTTGCCTGCCGACATAATTCGCATCACTGAGAGTTTTGGAACTAAACCAATTTTGATTGCCGATGATGGTGACAAATAAGAACCGAAAGATCCAGCTAAAAGAACTTGTTGAATCTCTGACTCTTGAACGCCAAACTCTTCAACTAAAAGCGCCCAACCGGTAGCAATAGCTGCTTTAGCAAATTGGAGTTCGCGAACATCGCGCTGAGTTAAAAAGACACAATCAGATAAATCGCCGACTTCTTTGCTCCACGTGAGAACAAAAACTCGCTCACCTTCGCGGGTAACTAAGCGACTAGCTAACTGTGGTGCGATAGTAAGCGCTGCTTCATCGCTAACAAATTTGCCCGAATGATCCAGGAGTCCAACTTGCACTAACGATGCACATGCATCAACTAAGCCCGAGCCACAAATTCCAATTGCCGGAGCATCATCGATAGTGCCAATTTCAAGTTCGCCATCTACAACTTTGATAGTTTCAATTGCACCAGATGCTGCACGCACACCGCATTTAATACTGGCAGCTTCGAAGGCAGGGCCAGCCGGAGCTGCAGTTGCCAGAATCTTGTCGCCATCACCTAAAACAATTTCACAATTTGTGCCCACATCAATAAATAGACGCAGACGTTTGTCGCGATCCATTCCAGATGCAAGAGCTCCAGCAATGATGTCTCCGCCAACGTAAGCACCTAGGGAGGGCATAATCACGGCTTTAGCTAATGGGTGCACATTAATTCCAATTTCACGGACTTCGATATTTGGATAACTAGCACTGGCCATAATAAATGGCGCTACTCCCAAAGGTTCTGGATCAATTCCAAGCAACAGTTGCGTCATCGTGGCATTGCCAGCGATAGCTAATTCATAAACATTATGCGGATTTACACCGGCTTCAGTGCATACTTCTTGGGTCAACTGATTCAACGTTTCTTGGGCTAAACCACTGAGTTTTGCAAGTGCATCCGGATCCAACATCGTTGCGCTGATTCGAGTAATAACATCGGCGCCAAATGGTTGTTGTTTATTAAGCATTGATTTAACGGCAACCGGAGTTCCAGTATTGAGATCAAGCAGCGTTGCAACAACCGTTGTGGTGCCTAAGTCGTAAGCGATTCCATAACGGGTATCAGTTGTATCTCCAGCTTCGATGCCCAGAAACTCTTGATCCACAAAGACTGCAGTGACTTTATAATGTGCAGCACGCAGAATTCGTGGCAAATCTCGCATTGAAGCCAAGCTGGCAGTGGCTTCAATATCATCGACCGCATCAAAAACACGGACGATATCGGTGCGCTGATCGGTGAGTGAGGGTTCTTCTAATTCGATATAACGTTTTTGTACTGCCGGACGCAAGATAACTTGGCGACCAACTCCAACGGTTGCCGCCTTTGGTCGAGTAGTTAGTGCGGGTACATCAACTGAAATGTCTTTGGAGGTACGCACTAAACAAGCCAGACGCCAACCATCTTTGATTTCACTTTCGGTAAATGCACGAAAATCTAACTTTGAAGGTTCAACATCGCCATCGGTGACTTTGATTCGACATTTCTTGCAGGTTCCATAACCACCACATGTGGAATCAATTGCAATTCCATTCCATGAAGCAGCATCAAATGCACTGACTCCCGTAGGAACGGTAATTGTTTTTTGCGATGCAACTGATCCATCTTTTTCTAGTGATGTGAAGGCAAGCTTGACTCGCCCCGTACCGTCGTGCGTTGGTATGAGGGATGGGTCTAACTCTTTTTTACTAATAATTAATTCCCTTCGGCAGCAGCTTTAGCTGCTTCAAGTGCTCGGTAGCGCATGATCCAGTTAGTTCCCCAAGGATCAAGACCAAGGAGTAAGTCTGCAGCACGAACGGCTTCAACAATTGCAGGCGTGCGGCTATCCATCACAGCACTTGTTAAACCCATAGCCATTGCTGCGGGCAAGAATGCCGCGTTGAGGGCGTGACGATGTGGCAGACCAAATGAGATATTTGATGCACCTAGAGTCATGTTCAGACCGTATTTTTCACGGATTAAATAGATAGTTTCCAGCGTATTTTTTACCGCTTCAGGATCGGCGCCAACCGTCATTGCAAGTGGGTCGATCACTAAATCTTCAAGGGGAATGCCATGCTTTTCAACGGTGCGCACAATTTTTTCTACGATAATCATGCGCTCTGCTGCAGTTTGAGGAATTCCAGTTTCATCATTTGGAAGGGCAATGATGGCCGCACCGTGCTTTTTAATAAGCGGCAAAACTAATTCCATACGATCATCTTCACCCGTGACACTATTAACTAAAGCTTTACCTTGATAAGTCTCAAGCCCAGCTTGCAGCGCTTCGATAACTGATGAATCGATACAGATTGGTAGATCGGTCAGTGATTGAACCAAAGTGATGGCTTTAGTAATTAGCTCAGGTTCATCCGTTAGCGGAACGCCCATGTTGACATCTAGTACATCGGCGCCACCAGCAACTTGTGCAGCAACATCCTTTTCAATCGCTGAAAGATCGCCAGCGCGAAGTTGTTCTTGAAACTTCTTGCGACCAGTGGGATTGATGCGCTCACCAATAATGCAAAATGGTTGGTCGTGACCGATTGTGACGGTCTTACCAGGTGAGGTCAGGATTGTATGCATAGGGGCTCCTAGTTAGTTTCTTGGTTTCTGTCCGAGGTCGTACATAAAGCGATCCAAAGAATCATCATGTCGAAAATCTGTTACATGCAGACCACGTACAGCTGGCAATGTCATTGCATGCTTGGCTAATTCAACCGTGAGCTTATACGCCTCTTCAGCTTGATCAGCCGCGGCAGATACTCGGTTAAGTGTCTCTTGTGGGATATCAATGCCAGGAACTTTCTCATTCATAAACGACATTGGCTTTGCACTTTTTACTAAAACAATTGTTGGGATCAACTTCAAATCTGGAGCAATCTTGGCAACTCCGGCACAGAACTTTTCAAGTCGATCTGGGTGATAACAAATTTGTAGTTGCAAATATTTAGCTCCGGCACGGTATTTTTTAAGTGCACGTTCAATTCGATAATCGAATGGGGGAGCAGCTGGATTTTCAACTGCGCTGATATAGAAATCCGGAGCCGGGTTAATTTTGCGCCCTGAAAGATATTGCCCAGTAGTCATAATTCGCGCGATATTTATGGCCTGTGTGCTGTCCAGATCAAAAACTCTGCGGCTTTCTGGCTCGTCTCCAGCAGTTACATCATCGCCAGTGAGCAATGAAATATTTTCAATTCCATGCAGAGCCGCACCCATCATGTCGGCTTGAATAGCTAAGCGATTCTTATCGCGACAGACAATCTGCATAATCGGTTCGATGCCATGCATCTTCATCGCAATTGCCGATGCAGTATTCGATGCATGGGCATGGGCAGCAGGATTATCAGTTGCATTAACGCCAACAAACCAAGGGGCTAAACGGGCGGCGTTTTTTTCAACTTTAGCCATACCGCCACCATCTAGAGATGGAAATTCAGCGGTGAAGACGGTGTCGTTAGAATTTTCTAACTTTTCACGCATCAGTGACATCAGTGTTCACCATCATTAGTAGACCAGCCGGCAGGAGTTTGTTGATCGCGCTTAGTGACCAAGTTAATCCATGACGAACTTCCCTGTAGTCGCATGTCTACAGGCGGACGTAGTTCATTGAAATGTTCTTTCCATACCGTCGGCAAAGGTAGAAAAACTTTACGATCGTACGCTTTGAGCCACACGCATTGCATGTCGGGAATTACTTCACAATTTCCATTCTCACGGACCCCACCACAAGGGCCGTTACGAAGAGTTTTTGGACATGTCATAGGACATGTCATGCCAGTTGAATGCAGAACACATTGTCCGCACATGCGACAGTCCCATACGGGTTTCTTTATCGCATGCTCAACAAAAGGCAGAAGTTTTTTTAACATAGCTAATTCTTAAGCAGAGACCGAAGCGCGCTTCTTAGCAATGAGATCCTTTGCAATACGCACCGCAGTAGATGCATCGGCAGCAAAGCCATCGGCACCAACAACGTCGGCATATTCCTGAGTAACTGGAGCTCCACCAACCATGATGATTACTTGATCGCGAAGTCCAGCCTTAGTAATTTCGTGAATATTAACTTTGAACATCGGCATAGTCGTAGTTAAGAACGCTGACATTCCAACGATGTCTGGCTTGTGCTCTTGAATCGCGGCAACGAACTTCTCTGGCGCAACTTGAACGCCTAGATCAATTACTTCAAAACCTGCGCCTTCCAGCATGATATTTACTAAGTTCTTACCAATATCGTGCACATCGCCCTTAACGGTTCCCATAAGGAATGTACCAACGGTTTCCGCGCCAGTTTCAGCTAGTAATGGGCGCAAAACATTGAGCGCACCAGACATGGCTTTACCTGAAATGAGCATCTCGGGTACGAAGAAATCTCCGCGCTCAAATCGCGCACCAACTTCTTCTAATGCTGGAATTAATGCATCAAAGAGAATCGCGCTAGGAGTCATCCCATCAGCGATTCCCTGGTTAGTTAATTCCAGAACTGCTGGAGCATTACCGACAAGGGTTTCGTCAAAGAGAGCCTTGATGATCTCGTCATGTGTCATGCCGCACCTATCTTTCCATCGTGGTTAGTTTGGAGTGTTGCGATTTCTTCAATGATCATGCCACCGATCTTGATTAAATCCTTCTGGGTCAATCGAGTTGATGGACCAGAAACTGAGATTGCGCCGACTACGCGGCCATCATGTTCACGAATAGGTGCTGCCACTGCAACTAAACCTTCTTCGAGTTCATCGATAATGAGGGCAAAACCTTTTTTACGTACAACTTCTAACTCTTCCAGAAGTTTTGTACGAGAGATAATCGTTTTTGCTGTGCGCTTCTCGAGTCGTCCAGCAGGAATAGTCACCGCGGCATAAGCTAACAAAACTTTGCCTAAAGCAGATGCATGATAAGGAACAGATTTACCGATCCAATTTGTCGCAGATAATAAATACTGACCATCGACTTGATCGATTAATTTAAGATCACCGTTACCAGGCACAGCTAAATTGGCCGTCTCACCGGTGCGACTAGCTAGAACTTCTAAAATTGAATGAACTCGTGCAACCAGAACCGAATCATGATTTTGTCCGCGAGCAAATTGAGTTAAAACCGAACCCGCAATGTAGGCACCATTGCGATCACGTAGCAATAAACCTTGGCGCTCCAGGGCGCTGAGAATTCGTGACGTTGTGCTTTTAGGTAAATCGTATGTGCGTGCAAGTTCAGTTAGAAGTGGAGGAGTCTGCGATTCCAAAACATGAATCAACAGTGCTGAAGCGCGATCAATTGCTTGCGTACCGCTGTGCAGTTCGCTCATTGCGCCCCTCCTAGAAGGTTCCACTATATGGAACCACTGTTCCATAACTTAAGAGTATTCTCGCGCGTGTTCGAGGTCAATAGCGCCACAGCGACTATTAATATCGAGCCACTACTAGAAGTAAGGAATGCGCCGTGAGTTTTGTTAACAAGATGCCCCGCTATGAAATCCTGAGTGAAGAATCAATGGCAACGCTCACTCTGGGTTGGAAGCGAATCGTTTCTGAAATCGGTATCGAATTCATGAGCCCTTGGGCCATTGATATGTTGCGCGAAGCCGGACAAACCGTAGAAGGCGACAACGTTAAATTTGATCCTGAATGGATTTTGAAGCAAGTTGCTAAAGCGCCAAGTCAATTTAATTTGCGTGCACGTAACCCTAAAAACAATGTTTCAATCGGTGGAGACTCTATGGTCTTCGGTGGCGTGTATGGCCCACCATTTGTTCGCGAAGGCGATGTCCGTCGCGATGCAACTTTTAAGGATTATGAAAACTTTTGTAAGTTAGCCCAAAGTTACGACGCCTTGGATAGCGTGGGCGGAGTTGTCTGTGAACCTAATGATCTCTCACTTGATTCGCGTCACTTAGATATGGCTTATGCCGCAGCTACGTTGACCGACAAGTTCTTCATGGGAAATGTTGTGACTGCACAAAATGCAATCGATGTTATTTCAATGGCTGAAATTATTCACGGTGGCCGCAAAGCGATCGAAGATACTCCAGCCTTAATCTCATTAGTTAACTGCAACTCTCCACTTCGCTGGGATGATCGCATGCTCGATTCACTTCGCGAATATGTGCTGGCAGGTCAACCAGTCGTTGTCACACCATTCCTTTTGATGGGCGCAATGAGCCCAGTAACAATTCCGGCAACGCTTGCACAGCAGATCGCTGAAGCCCTTACTGGCATAGCTCTTGCGCAATTAGTTCGCCCAGGTTGTCCAATTGTTTTTGGTTCATTCCTTTCAAATATCGATATGCAATCTGGTTCACCACAATTTGGTACGCCAGAATCTGGAATTGGTCTGCTCTGTACTGGCCAAATTGCCCGCAGCTTTAATTTGCCTTTCCGTGGCGGTGGCGGCTTGAACTCTTCTCAAACTGTTGATGCGCAATCGGCATATCAAACAATGATGACGATGATGCCAACTTTCCTATCCGGAACTAACTGGGTTATGCATACTGCGGGCTGGTTAGAGGGCGGACTAGTTTCTTGCTACGAGAAGTTCATTGTTGATATTGAAATCCTTCAATCTCTGATGACTGAGTTCACGCCACTTGAATTTAACGTGGAATCTCTAGCTTTTGATGCTCACGTCGAAGTTGGCCACGGAGGTCACTTCTTAGGCGCAGCTCACACAATGGAGCGTTTCCGTGACTGCTTCTATCGACCATTCTTAACTAATAGCGATAACTACGAACGTTGGATGCGCTTGGGTGCTAAAGATACAAAGGATCGCGCCGCAGAAATTTATCTCAAGAAACTTGACGAGTATGTGGCACCAGAAATGGATCCACGCATGAAGCAAGAACTCGATGAATTTGTAGCAAAGCGCAAAAGCGAACTAGATTAAGTAAATGGTCGCAACGCTCTACATCGATGGTGCTTGGCGAGCGGCCTCTGACGGTGGTGAACACGATGTTCATAGTCCGCATGATCAACGCGTCGTTGCAACAGTTTCACAAGCTACCGAAAGCGATGTTCTAGCGGCGATTGCGGCAGCACGAACTTCATTTGATTCCGGGGTTTTTACTTCGTGGGGTTTTGCCAAACGCAGCGCACTTGTTTCAAAAATCGCTGATCTTTTAGAGCGTGATTTAAAAGCCATTGCTAAGAAAGAAAGCGATGACACTGGAAAACGCATTATTGAAGCGGAATACGACATCGCCGATGTCATCGCAACTTTCAGACATTTTGCTGCCCTTGGCTTGAAAGAACATGATCGTGTAGTTGATGTTGGCTTAGCTCATGTTTCTAGTCGCATAGTTCATGAACCTCTTGGCGTTGCATCACTGATTGGTCCTTGGAACTACCCACTTTTACAAATTGCTTGGAAAGTTGCACCGGCGCTAGTTGCTGGTTGTTCTTTCATTGTTAAGCCTTCTGAATTAACTCCACAAAGTGCAATTGCTTTGATGCACGCCATTGAAGAAGCCGGAACCCCACAAGGTGTAGCTAATTTAATTCTAGGTCCAGGTTCAGTTGTTGGAACTTCACTGATCTCTGATCCCCGTGTAGATATGGTTTCTTTTACCGGTGGTTTAAACACTGGTCAAACAATTATGAAAGCCGCTGTTGCTCACGTAAAACGTTTAGCTCTTGAGCTCGGCGGGAAAAACCCACACATTATTTTCGCCGATGCTGATATTGATGCCGCAATTGATAACGCAGTAACTGCGGCGTTCTTACATTCCGGTCAAGTCTGTTCAGCAGGTACACGATTAATTGTTGAACGCTCGATTCATGATCGCGTAGTTAAAGAAATCGTGCGCCGTGCTGGAAATATCCGCTTAGGTGGCCCCGAAGATTTAGCGGCCGAAACTGGGCCATTGATTAGTAAATCCCATCTAGAAGGTGTTATTACTTATGTAGAAAAAGGCGTTGCCGAAGGCGCCGATTTATTAGTGGGTGGAAAGCGCAGCGATAAGCCCGAGCATGCCAATGGTTGGTATTACCTTCCAACAGTTTTAGATAACTGCACAACAACAATGAATTGCGTGCAAGAAGAATCCTTTGGCCCTGTCATGACGGTAGAAGTTTTTGACACAGAAGCCGAAGCAATTGCTATCGGAAATGACACAGTTTTTGGTTTATCAGGTGGTCTCTGGTCCACCGATAGCGCTAAAGCCGCGCGCGTTGCCAGCGCACTTCGCCATGGAACAATCTGGGTCAATGATTTTGGTCCCTATCGACCACAAGCTGAGTGGGGCGGATACAAACAATCTGGAATTGGTCGCGAATTAGGCGAACACGGCTTGAGCGAATACCTTGAAATCAAACACATTTGGACTAACAAT
>CAIXDY010000054.1 GCA_903918325.1 uncultured Actinomycetes bacterium | reverse complement strand
TAATTGAAAGCAGTGGGTAAACCGCATGAAGTTCGCGACCTGAATCGGCTGGGTAATGCACTCCAGAAACACCCATGCACATTTCAAACTTTAAAGAATCACGCAAAATCATTGCGACATCAACTAACTTTTCGCGCTTTACATGCAAAGTTAATTCGCCACGATCAACAACGACGCGTTCAATAGCTTCTGAAAAAAGTGGATACGCGCGCTCTAAATCATCGGCAACTTCATCAAAATAACTGCCATAAGGACGCTCAGATGAGCCCGTTGACGCAGCAGTTCTAACTAAACCGCCATATCCGGAGGTATCCCCAGTTCCCTGAGCGCCAAACATTCCTTGCTCGCTCATTTACGCCAGTAGACCCTTCATTTCAATCGTTGGCTTAGCGTTCATCGCAGCAAGTTCTACTTCTTTGATGATCTCTGCACGATTTGAACCAAGTTTTTCATCATAAATTTTTGAATGAAGTTTCAAAATTGCATCAAGCAACATCTCTGGGCGAGGTGGGCAACCCGGCAAATAAATATCAACTGGAACTACGTGATCGACACCTTGCACGATTGCATAATTATTAAACATTCCGCCTGAAGATGCACATGCACCCATAGCAATAACCCATTTGGGAGCTGCCATTTGATCGTAAATCTGGCGAAGAACTGGCGCCATTTTATTTGATACGCGACCTGCAACAATCATCAAATCTGCTTGACGTGGAGAGGCGCGGAAAACTTCCATTCCGAAACGTGAAATATCGTATTTTGCTGCAGAACCAACGGCCATCATTTCGATTGCACAACAAGCAAGACCAAAAGTTGCTGGCCAAAGAGAATTCTTACGCATGTAACCCGCAAGTTTTTCAACCGTAGTTAAAAGGAAACCGCTTGGAATTTTTTCTTCAAGACCCATGAATTAATCCCATTCCAATCCGCCACGGCGCCATACATATGCATATGCCACGAAAACAGTTGCGATAAAGATTGCCATTTCAACTAAGCCAAAAATTCCAAGGGCATCAAATGAAACTGCCCAGGGGTAAAGAAAAACGATTTCAATATCAAAAATAATGAAAAGCATTGCAGTTAAGAAGTACTTAACTGGGAAGCGGCCACCTTCGGCAGCTTGAGGAGATGGTTCGATTCCACATTCATACGCATCTAGCTTTGCGCGGTTGTATCGCTTTGGTCCGGTGAGTGCGCCAGCCAGAACGGAAAACGCGGCAAAACCAAAGCCAATCGCGCCTAGCGCCAAAATCGGCACGTATGGATTCGATGTGGATATCACGTGTGGAATCTTAGAACCGACCGGCCTATGCCGATGACCGCTAGCCCTTTATCCCGCTGTGAACTGCAACAACTCCACCAGTCAGGTTTTTCCAGGTTATCTGGCTCCAGCCCGCCTTTTCCATCGCCGCCGCTAAACCGGCTTGATCTGGCCAGGCCCGAATCGATTCCGCCAAATAAACATAGGCATCGGGGTTGGATGAGGTTTTGCGGGCGATGACCGGTAAGGCCTTCATTAAATACTCCGTATATATGGTGCGAAATGGCCGCCATGTTGGATGGCTGAACTCAACGACAACCATTCGCCCGCCAGGCTTGGCCACGCGTAAAGCTTCAGCGAGCGCCTTGGGGTAATCCACAGTATTTCGAAGGCCATAAGAAATGGTCACAACGTCAAAGGTATTGGCCTCAAAGGGTAAATTCAGAGCATCGGCCTTGGAAAAATTCAGATATGGGCGGCTTTTTCGACCGACCGCCAACATTCCTTCGGAAAAGTCGGTGGCAAAAACGGTGGCACCGGCTTTGTGAAGGGGTTCAGAGGAAGAGCCCGGCCCGGCCGCTAAATCCAGAATCACCATCCCGGGGGTTGGGGCGATAATTTTCGTCGCCGCTTTTCGCCAGGCTTTAGTCCGCCCCAGGCTCAAAAGATCGTTAACGAGGTCGTATCGCTTAGCCACTCCATCAAACATCGCCGCCACTTCATCGGGATCCTTGTTCAAATTAGCGCGGGACATAGCCATATTCTCCCTTGAAGTAGGCTCATCCACAACTCAATGAACTGAAAGGTCGGCGCATGTCATTTTCAGCTACATCCCTTCGGGCCACGGTTCTGCCACGTGCCAGCGCTTTGAGCAACAGCGCTTTGGTAGTCGGTGGAGTTATTTTTCTAGCTGCGCTCGCCCAAATTGCGATTCCAGTTCCTGGTTCTCCAGTTCCTGTTACTGGTCAAACTCTTGGCGTTCTCTTACTCGGTGCTACATATGGAACTTCACTTGGCGTAACAACGTTTGCAATGTATTTATTGGCTGGAATTGCTGGTGCCCCAGTTTTTGCGGGCCAAAGTTTTGGTTTAGCTAAAGTCACTGGCGCAACAGGTGGATATTTAATTGGAATGTTACTTGCAACCTATCTGCTGGGTTTATTTGATCGAAAAAGATTTGATCAAAAGTATCTAACAGCCCTACCTTCAATGCTTTTTGCAACGCTTATAACTTTTGCTTGCGGCGTTTTTTGGCTGCACCAATTCACAGGGCAAAGTTGGAGTTGGACTTTCAAAGCCGGCGTTACTCCATTTGTCATTGGTGAAGTTTTAAAGATTGCCATTGCTGGAACTTCACTGCCAATGCTTTGGCGATTTGTTAATCGAAAGAACGCTTAGACTTTAATTACATTATGGCTTCCCTTACCCCAGTAACTACTACGCGCCTTGGCGAACATTTGCCACTGCTGGATTTATTGCCGGATTCCCAACCTTTTGCTTGGGTTCGTTCAGGTGAAGGTTTAGTTGGTTGGGGCGTATATGCAACAACCACCGTCAGTGGCCCACATCGCTTTGCCGATGCGCGTCACTGGTGGCAGAAGCAATTAGAGGGTTTTGCTGTTACAAATACGGTGCACGGAAACGGTACTGGCCCAGTTCTTTTTGCATCATTTTCATTTTCGCCTGAAGATGTCTCGGTTCTAGTGATTCCGCGAGTAATTGTGGGTAATAAAACCGGTAAATCCTGGATTACATGGATTGGATCAGAACCGCAACCAGTTTTAAATTCATCGGCGCCAAAGATTCCTAACACGTCAATTACATGGACTGCCAATGAAAGCAGCGATGAAGCGTGGAAAAATCGAGTACAAACTGCAGTGAATCGCATTCAAAATAACGAACTAGACAAAGTTGTTTTAGCCCGTGATGTAATTGGAACTGCAACGTCAACTATCGATGCTCGATCTATTCTTCGAAACTTAGCTAATGAATATCCATCGACCTGGAACTTTTCAGTCTCAGGCTTAGTTGGTGCGACTCCCGAACTTTTGCTTCGCTTAACTCGCGGTATGGTCACTTCGCGCGTTTTAGCCGGAACAATTAGTAAAACTGGCGAAGACGAACGAGATTTAGCTTTAGCTGCATCATTAGCTCGATCTTCTAAAGATTTAGAAGAGCACGAATATGCAGTTCGTTCTGTTGCTGATGCTATTGAGCCTTTTTGTACATCAATAAATGTTCCAGAATCTCCATTTGTTTTGCACTTAGCAAATGTCATGCATCTTGCAACCGATGTGACTGGAGCCCTTGCCGAAACTCTGGCGCATGTAGATGCTTTTACTATTTTAGAAAAACTACATCCGTCTGCCGCAGTTTGTGGAACTCCACGTCTGCAAGCAACCGCTTTAATTAATGAGATTGAAGGAATGTCACGTGGGCGTTACGCCGGGCCAGTTGGCTGGATTGATGCCGCTGGTGATGGTGAATTAGGTATTGCACTTCGTTGCGGGCACATTAATGGTGATTCAATCCGAATTTTTGCTGGGTGTGGAATTGTCGCCGGATCAGATCCTCAAAAAGAATTGGCTGAAAGTGAAGCAAAATTTATCCCGATGCGAAGTGCGCTTCGTTAAATAGAGTTCATCGCTTCATAAATAGCTTTTAGCGAATCTGCATTTTTATCCCGCGATGGAACATTAGCTACAACAACATTGATGCCTTTAACTGGTTGTGCAATGCACTTCTTAAGCGCATCTATAGTCGTTATTGTCGATGAATTAATTCCCATAGCTGCCGCAATAGCTGCAGGGTCTAGGCCATGAGGAGTTCCAAACACCGTTTCGAATCCAGGCACACCGCGTTGTGGCAGAGTTGAAAAAATGCCTCCCCCGTCATTATTAATAACAATAAAAGTGCAGTTAATCTCTTCGCGATTAATCAATCCCGTTAAATCATGAAGGAATGAAAGATCACCTAAGACGGCAAAGGTTTGCTTGCTCGCGGATGCAATTCCTAATGCGGTAGAAATGTTGCCGTCGATTCCAGCTAAACCACGATTGGCATACGTAGTAACTCCAGTGCGAGGAGTTGCGAAACCCTCCAAGTCACGAATTGGCCGCGATGAGGATACAAATAATGAACTTCCAACCGGAAGTGCTGCCGCAATTTCTCTAGCAATTGTGGCTTCAGTAAAACCGTTTAATGCATCAATACTTTTCTTGCATCGTGCTGCATATTTTTGCCACTGCGCTAACCACTCGTCACTTGCTGGTTGCGTGTTAAGTGAAGGAATCTCGGTAAATCGCTTATCTGCGCTGCGATCGCTATCCACAGTTGCCATTCGCGGATCAATGACGATTTGAGTCGGCGCCAATTTTATATAAGCGTTAACTGAACGCGACAAAGTTGTTCGGCCTATAACAATTACGGTTTGAGGAATTAAAGCGGCACGAATTTCAGTAGATGTTAAGAAAATCGACGCGTGTGCAATTGCACTTGGAAAAGTAAGTGGGTCCTCAGCAATAATTGGCCAACCCAAACTCATGGCAAATTTATTAACTGCTTCAGCCGACAAACCTCCACGATCATGTCCAACAACTAAAACTCCCCGGTTAGCATCACTCTTGAGCGTTCCGGGCTTAGTTCTGGTTTCAAATGTTTTTGGTGCTGCTTTAATTTCATCCAACCACTGAGTCGAATCATCCGGCAGCATTGGTTCATCAAACTGTAGATTTAAATGAACTGGACCATTTCGCAAACTATCGAAAGGTAATTCCATAGGAAATACTGGGCCATCAATATCGGCAAAGTAGCGAACTGCTTTTCCATAAATACGGGCTTGTTCAGTAGTTTGATTAGCACCAGTTTTACGTAAAATTGCGGGGCGATCCGCAGTTAAAACCAGTAACGGTGCATTCGTATGGCTAGCCTCTAAAACTGCTGGGTGATAATTAGCAACGGCAGTTCCACTGGTGCAAACAACGGGAACGGGGCGACCGGTGGCTTTAATTAAACCAAGAGCGAAAAATGCTGCGGTTCTTTCATCGATTCGTATGTGAAGTTTAATTAATTCGCGTTCAGCGGCTGCATGAAAAGCTAAAGATAAAGGTGCGTTACGCGAGCCCGGAGATATAACTACGTCGGTAATTCCAGCTTCGATGATTTGGCGCACAATTACGCGAGCAAGGCTGGTTGAGTTATTCATTTCAATAGCTCCGCGGTTCTCATGATTCGATTCTTCCACCAATCGAAGCGTTCTGGTGACACATCTAAACCCTCAAAATTCGGCTCAAACTCAGTGATCTGGATATTTCCATCAACAATTGGCAGATTACCTACATTGGATTTCAGCAGTGATGCCGTAGCTAAACCACAAGCAAAATCCAGAGTAGGAAGGATTGCAGCAAGTTTTAATCCATACAAAATACCTACTGCGCTTTCAAGCGCACTCGAAACAACGACTGGGATTTTATGATGCTCGGCAAGTTTCATCGCCCGATTAATTCCACCTAGCGGTTGCACTTTCAGCATCAGATAATCAACTGCGCCATCAAGATTTACGTCAAAAGGATCTTTTGCTTTGCGCAGCACTTCATCGCCAGCAATATAAAGTGGAATCCGGATTTTACTTTTCAGTTCCCTTAATTCTTCAACCGTATTGCATGGTTGCTCAACATATTCAAAAGCCCCAACTTCTTCATACATTGCATAAAGATTACGTAGCGCGTCATCTACAGACCAACTGCCATTGACGTCGATTCTGATTGCAGCTTGTGGATGGAGCGACTTGACCGCAGCAATACGAGCAACATCTTCTGACAAGTTATCGCCGACTTTAATTTTAAAAGTTTTAACTCCTGGATATAAAGCAACAATCTCTTCAATTCGTTTTTTGTCATTTATTGCAGGGATAGTTCCATTCACCGCAATAGAGCTACGTTTAAAGGCTGGTGCAGCGATAGTTGCCGCTTCAATTGCGCAGCGCAGCCATGCCGTACTTTCTAGATCGTCGTACTCAAGAAAAGGGGAAAACTCAGCCCAACCTTGCCGACCTTTAAAGAGCGCAACTTCTCGGTGATCTATTCCGCGAAAGTTAGTCTTAGTTGGAAGTGTTATGACTCGCAGTGAGTCAATGAGCTCATCAAGCATGTATTAAGGACGCTTTGGGAATTTCCCGAAATCAGGATTTCGTTTTTCCTTATATGCGTCGCGGCCCTCTTGACCTTCTTCTGACATATAGAACAAGAGCGTTGCATCGCCAGCTAACTGTTGCACACCAGCTAAACCATCATCTGCAGCATTTAAACTTGATTTGAGTAAGCGCAAAGCAAGTGGAGAGTTGCGTAGCATTTCGCGGCACCAAGAAACAGTTTCTGCTTCTAGCTCTGCAACGGGAACTACAGTATTTACTAACCCCATATCTAGAGCTTCTTGGGCATCATATTGGCGCGTTAAGAACCAAATTTCACGGGCTTTCTTTTGACCAACGTGTGCGGCTAATAAACCTGCGCCGTATCCGCCATCAAAGGAACCCACCATTGGACCTGTCTGACCAAACTTTGCATTGTCGGCAGCAATAGTTAAATCGCAAACAACATGAAGAACATGTCCCCCACCGACTGCCCAACCAGCAACCATTGCAACAACTGGTTTAGGTGTACGACGAATTTGTACTTGTAAATCTAAAACATTTAAACGCCCGATACCTTTTTTAGACAACTTGTCATCGCCTAGATAACCATCATCTCCGCGGACGCTTATGTCGCCACCGGAACAAAAAGCCTCAGTTCCTTCGCCAGTCAAAATAATCACGCCAACATCTTCATTGTCGCGCGCTAAATTAAAAGCTTCGATTAATTCAATAATTGTTTGAGGGCGGAACGCATTGCGAACTTGTGGCCGATTAATGGTGATCTTTGCAATTCCATCACCCATTTGATATTTAATATCTGCAAAATCTTCACCACCGGGCGCATTGACCCAGGCAGGAATCTCTCGGCTACCAAATTCACGCTTAAACGGCTTGCTCACATTTCCTCCATTGTCTTTACTAGCGATAGCCTACGGCTGCAATGGACATGAAGTCACAACGAGATATTCGCCGAGTTAGCCCTGCGTGCGCAATCCCTGATTTAGTGGGGGAAATCGCGGCCGCATTGGCTGGTACTGGGCCGGCGCTAGGTATTGGCGAAATCCGTTCTGCTACATGTCCGGCACATATTGCCCTTGTCATCGGCACCAGCGGTACGACAGGAATGAGTAAAGAAGTCTCATTTAGCCCGCCTGCACTTTTAGCATCAGCTCGTGCATCAAATAAATTTCTGAATGCACATCCAGGACAAACGTGGTCATTATTTTTGCCAGTAACACATATTGCTGCAATCAATGTGATTGTTCGTTCGATGGAACTTGGCACACTTCCAATTGATTTACGTGAACATGAAGGTGAATATCCGAAAGTAGATTTCACTTCCATCGTTCCGACGCAGTTATTTCGTGCACTCAACGGCGAAGATCGACTTTTGCGACATCTACAAACTGCACAAGCAGTTTTAGTTGGGGGTGCGGCTTTGTCGCCAGCCCTGAAAGCGCAAGCCGAGGCGGCAAATATTTCGGTAGTTGAAACTTATGGCATGACGGAAACTTCAGGTGGTTGCATCTATAACGGTCAAGCAATCGAAGGTGTCGAATTTTCAATTAATGCAAAAGGTCTTGTACAGATTCGTGGATCGGTAATGGCAGATAGTTATTTAAATGCACCTGAGCTTTTTCGTAAAACCAATGGTTGGTTTGAAACCAATGACCTTGGTAAAATTACTGATGGAATTCTAAAAATTCTGGGACGTGCCGATGATGTAATTATTTCTGGTGGAGAAAACATTTCACTTACTGCAATCGAAGCCACATTATCAATTCGATACCCAGAAATTGAATTTGCTGCATTTGCTATCAATGACACGCAATGGGGGCATGCACTACATCTTGCAGTTGTGGGTCAAGTTAATGAAAGTGATATCGCGCTTTATTTAGAGGCAGCACTTGGTTCTGCTTCAAAGCCTAAAGGAATTCACCAACTTGATTCGATACCATTGCTAGGTATCGGCAAAGTCGATCGCACAGCGCTTGCGAAAATGGTGGTTAATGAATAAGTGGATTCTCGGTGCGCGTCCACGCACTTTGCCCGCAGCAATTGCACCTGTGGTTGTTGCAACAGCACTGGCTGGTAGTGACTGGAACTGGTTCCGTGCAGCATTAGCTTTAAAAGTGGGGCTCTGGATGCAAATCGGCGTCAACTACGCCAATGATTATTCAGATGGAGTTAAAGGCACTGATACCAACCGCGTTGGACCAACGCGCTTAGTAGCCAGTGGTTTAGCTACAGCTAAACAAGTTAAAACTGCGGCATACATCGCTTTTGCAATTGCATCAATCGCTGGAATTTGGTTGTCGTTGCTTTCTTCACTGTGGCTATTACTAGTTGGGGTTATCGCGATTGCTGCAGCCTGGGGATACACGGGCGGTAAAAACCCTTACGGGTATAAAGGTCTTGGCGAAGTATCTGTTTTCATTTTCTTTGGTCTAACCGCAACCGTTGGAACTTTTTATGCACAAACTGGCCGGGTGAGCGTTTTAAGTATTATCTGTTCAGTTCCTATGGGTGCTTTAGCTTGTGCACTTCTTGCTGTAAATAACATTCGTGACCGGGCGCAAGATGAACTCGTTGGAAAAAGAACAATCGCAGTACGACTTGGTGATGCTCGTGCCCGCCGTGGCTTCGTAGCTTTACTTGTCCTTGCGCATGTGGCCGCAATCGCCACTTTCATTCCATGGGCATTACTAACGCTGTTGGTTCTACCGCTCACGATTTCGGTTTCACGTTCAGTGCTTTCAGGCACAACTGGACCCGCACTCATTCCTTTGTTAGGTAAGACCGGGAAACTTCAATTAATTTTTGCAGCTATTTTTGCTATCGGTCTAGCGATACACTAAAACCATGTCACGCATCCTGCCGATTCTGTTATTGACCGGTTTCACAATTTATACATTGATAGATTGTGCGCGTACTGATGAAAGCCAAATCAGAAATCTGCCAAAGTGGGCATGGATATTAATAATTATTGTTATTGGAACCCTGGGGCCAATTGCTTACTGGATTGCTGGACGACC
>CAIXDY010000053.1 GCA_903918325.1 uncultured Actinomycetes bacterium | reverse complement strand
TGTGGTGCAAAGTAATAAGTATCAAACTCTTTGGGAGTTACAAGTAAACCACCAGCTGCACTTGTTGCATCAACTAAAACTAGTGCGCCATCAGTTCCAACCGGGCGCACGATTGGCATCGCAACGCCAGTACTAGTTTCATTATGTGTCAGTGCATAAACATCGATACCAGCTTCAGCAACGGCGTTGGGATGTGAACCGGGTTCAGATTTGATAACCGTTGGTTCACCCAAGAACGGCGCTTCTTTGGATGCGCTAGCAAACTTGGAAGAGAACTCGCCAAAAACAAGGTGTTGTGCGCGGTTTTCAATTAAATTTAATGTTGCAATATCCCAGAATGCAGTAGAACCGCCATTTCCCAGAATGACTTCATAACCATCTGGAAGATTAAACAAGGCATGCAAACCATCGCGCACACGTTTCACAACATTCTTTACAGGTTTTTGACGATGAGATGTTCCAAGAATTGATGTTCGGCTTGCAGCAAGTGCGGCTAAAGCTTCAGGCCGAATTTTTGATGGCCCACAACCAAAACGTCCATCAACAGGTTTTAGATTGGCGGGGATAATGATGTCGGCGCTCATAGAGCTAAGCCTATGGGTAGTACCTGTGTAGTTCCCAATCGGATGTGGTGTTACTTCGCTCATAACGTAAGCGATCATGCAATCTGGAATAACGTCCTTGCCAAAATTCAATTGTTAAAGGCGTAACACGATATCCGCCCCAATGCGGTGGACATGGAACCACGCTGCCTTCGGGCCATTTTTCGGCGGCACCATCGAAGCGTTGTTGTAATTCCTCACGCGAACTTAGCGGTGAGGATTGATGACTTGCCCACGCACCAATCTGTGAACCCCACGGACGAGTTGCAAAGTAATCCTCTGATTCTTTTTGCGAAATCTTTGCAACAACTCCTTGTATAGATATTTGTCGCTCCATTACATACCAAGGGAAAAGCAAACTCACTTGATCATGGGTTTGCATTGCGTGAGCTTTGCGCGATGAGTAGTTAGTAAAAAAAGTAAATCCACCTTCGGAGATATCTTTGAGTAAAACGGTGCGGGTGCTAATCATTGAGTCGGCGCCAAGAGTTGACAGCACCATTGCGTTAGCTTCAACAATCATGGGATTTTCATGTGCTTGGTGAAGCCATTGCTCGAAGGCGATAAATGGGTCAGGGTGTAGTTCTTCCAGACCGGCATCGCCATAGGATCGGCGCATTGCACGTATTTCTTCACGCGAAAATTGATCATCGGCCATAGGTGTATCGAACCTCACTTTTGCCACGAGTGCATCTTCCAGTTGCCGTGGTCGCCAGCACCCCTTGTTGGGGGGCAGAATTAGCGAGGTAGAAACCGAAGAAAAGGGAGCTCAACGTGTCAGATGATTTCAAGCCAGGTCTTGAAGGTGTCATTGCTTTTGAATCTGAAATTGCTGAGCCCGACAAAGAAGGTAGCGCGCTTCGCTACCGCGGCGTTGATATCGAAGATCTAGTCGGTCGCGTTTCATTTGGAAACGTATGGGGACTTCTAGTTGATGATGAATTTAATCCAGGTCTTCCAAATGCTGAAAAGTTTCCACTGCCAGTGCACTCAGGTGATGTGCGCGTAGATGTACAAGCCGCGATTTCAATGTTGGCACCAGCATGGGGCTTTAAACCACTTTTAGATATTGATGATGCAGAAGCTCGTAGCAATTTAGCGCGCGCATCAGTAATGGTTCTTTCTTATTTAGCACAAGCTGCTCGTGGTCAAATTGCACCTGCAATTCCAGAATCAGAAATTGATAAAGCACACACCGTTGTTGAGCGCATGATGATTCGCTGGCGCGGAGAACCAGATCCAGCACACGTACGTGCGATCGATGCTTACTTTGTTTCAGCTGCAGAGCATGGAATGAATGCATCAACATTTACCGCACGAGTTATTGCTTCGACTGGTGCCGATGTTGCTGCGGCGTTATCTGGTGCAATTGGTGCGATGTCAGGTCCACTTCACGGCGGTGCACCTTCACGTGTATTGCACATGATTGAAGAAGTTGAAAAAACTGGCGATGCAACGGCCTATGTAAAAGGATTACTTGATCGCAAAGAACGTTTGATGGGATTCGGTCACCGTGTATATCGCGCAGAAGATCCACGTGCTCGTACATTGCGTCGTACTGCAAAAGAATTAAACGCACCGCGGTATGCAGTTGCTGAAGCGCTAGAAAAAGCAGCATTACAGGAACTTCGTGAACGTCAACCTGATCGCGTGCTTGAAACAAATGTTGAGTTCTGGGCCGCGATTATTTTGGACTTTGCAGAAGTTCCATCACACTTATTTACTTCAATGTTTACTGCTGCGCGCACTGCAGGTTGGTCGGCACACATTTTGGAACAAAAGCGCACTGGCCGTTTGATTCGTCCATCTGCACGCTATGTCGGCAAGGCTCCGCGTAAACCTGAAGCCGTTAAGGGCTGGGATGGCTCGGTAGAACAGCTCCACAAGTAGTTCTGCAATCACCCCTGTAACGAAGTTGCTTTATAACAATCCGATAAAAGGTACCTGCGAGAGGGCTTATTCGGCGCTGCTAATTTGATTACGGCTCAATTCACGTGTGGAATAGCCCCAATAGCGCATGCCCTCGTATGCGTGAATTCCATCCATGGAGGATATAAATGAATACAAAGCGTTACGGATTTGCTGGCGTTTTCGCAGCAATCGCGCTTGCAGTTTCAACACTTGTAGC
>CAIXDY010000052.1 GCA_903918325.1 uncultured Actinomycetes bacterium | reverse complement strand
GGTTGGCATGTTCTTGAAAATCACCATGCCGCCATAGTTAACCGCTCAACTTTTGAGATTGACGTAATAAACCTCTAAAGCTTCGCGTTAGGATAGGTGTATGAAGCGCACCTATGCCGTAGAAACTTATGGCTGCCAGATGAATGTGCACGACTCAGAGCGAATCGCGGGTTTACTAGATGAAGCCGGATATGTACCCGTCGCTGAAGGTTTACAGGCCGATATCGTCGTCTTCAATACATGTGCTGTACGTGAGAATGCCGATAACAAACTATATGGAAATTTATCCTTTCTAGCGCCAATCAAAAAAGCGAACCCATTGATGCAGATCGCTGTTGGTGGATGTCTGGCCCAAAAGGATCAAGAAATAATTCTAAAGAAAGCTCCATATGTTGATGTAGTTTTCGGAACGCACAACGTGGGATCACTTCCAGTTTTGTTAGAGCGAGCTCGAATTGAAGAAGAGTCGCAGATTGAAATTCTGGAGGCTTTAGAGCACTTCCCTTCAACTTTGCCGGCCCGCCGACTTTCTGCCTTCTCATCGTGGGTTTCAGTCTCAGTTGGATGTAATAACACCTGCACATTTTGTATCGTGCCAACTTTGCGTGGAATTGAGAAAGATCGAGACGCGAAGGACATCCTCAAAGAGGTGCGAGCACTGGTAAATCAAGGTGTTATTGAGATTACTTTGCTTGGACAAAATGTAAATGCTTATGGTGTTGATTTTGGTGACCGTACAGCTTTTGCTCAACTGTTACGTGATTGCGGGGAAATAGAAGGGCTAGAGCGTGTTCGTTTCATGTCACCACACCCACGCGATTTCACCGATGATGTAATCGAAGCCATGGCGCAAACGCCTAATGTGATGCCGCACTTGCATATGCCTTTGCAATCAGGTTCAAATTCAATTTTGCAGTCGATGCGTCGCTCTTATCGCACAGATAGGTATCTTGGAATTCTAGATAGAGTTCGTCAGGCGATGCCGCACGCATCTATTACCACCGACATCATCGTTGGTTTTCCGGGTGAAACTGAAGCCGACTTCCAAGCAACAATGGATCTTTGTACACAAGCACGTTTTGCTGCAGCGTATACCTACCAATATTCCAAGCGACCAGGAACTCCTGCAGCTGCGATGCCAAATCAAGTAAGTGCAGAAGTAGTTGGTGAGCGATATACACGGCTACATAACCACCAACAAGGGATTTCTCTTTCGGTCAATGAAGAATCCATCGGAAAAAACTTTAAGGTTTTAGTTGGTGACTATGAAGGCCGCCGAGATGAAGCTCAAGAACGTATGACTGGGCGAAGTGAAGATTTTAGATTGGTACATTTCTCAAACAATGTTGCAGCTAGACCCGGAGATGAAGTCGAAGTTGCAATTAGCCAAGCGTCGGCGCATTACTTAATTGGAACACCAGGTAATGTGCGAGCAACGCGCGGGGGAGATGCGCATGCTGCTCGAAATGCAGAGCGAAAGAAAACTGAAACTTCCCTTGGAATGCCAACTTTCAAACTATGAAGTTAATTGTTATTTGTGGTGCAACTGCTACTGGCAAGAGTGATTTAGCCATTACGTTGGCACGAAAATTGGATGCTGAAATCATCAATGCCGATTCCATGCAGATTTATAAAGGAATGGATATCGGAACAGCAAAATTAACGCTGGAGCAGCGACAAGGCGTGCCGCATCATCTTTTAGATGTATTGGAAGTAACCCAAGATTCAACGGTTGCTTGGTATCAAGACCTGGCTAGGGCTGCGGTAACTGAGATTCATTCTCGCGGCAAAGATGCAATTATCGTGGGAGGCACCGGGCTATATATTAAATCAATCCTGGATG
>CAIXDY010000051.1 GCA_903918325.1 uncultured Actinomycetes bacterium | reverse complement strand
GAGTTGAAAAGATTAAAGCTAGCGGGCGTTGGATTCCAGCGTTTTTTGATTTATCAATTGCAATTGAAAACTCACGTCTAGATCAGACCTACAACACTCCTTCGGTAACAACGCTCATTTTACTTGCCGAACAAATTGAATGGATGAATTCTGGTGGAGGTCTTTCATTTGCTGCAGGTCGAAGTGAAAAATCTTCTAGCTTGCTTTATTCATGGGCAGAAAAAACTAGTTACACAACACCTTTCGTGACTGATCCTGCAATGCGCTCTCAAGTTGTAGGAACCATTAATTTTGATGACGCAATTGACGCAACAAAGATTGCATCAACTCTTCGCGCTAATGGCATCGTGGATACCGAGCCTTATCGCAAACTTGGCAAGAACCAGCTAAGAATTGGAATGTTCCCTGCCGTTGAGCCAAGTGATGTTGACGCTTTGACGAAATGCATTGATTTCGTAGTTTCTGCGCTTTAATAGGCCGTGCCGAAAAGCTTTCAACGCGACCGTTTCTTTTGGATAACCGCTACCCAAACCGCAATTGTTAACTTCTTTTTAGGTGGCTTTGGTCCAGCTCAATCACTGCTTCGGGCCGACCAAGGAACAACATTAACTATTGCAGGTTTACACGGTACTGCCATGGGAATCGCATCCATTGCTGCGGGTTATGCCAATCCACATTTAGCTCATAAATTCGGCCGCAAAAAATCTCAGTGGATCGGATTGAGTATTTTCTCAGTTGGTCTCACAATGTTTATTGTTTCTCCCCCAGTTTATTTAACTTTGCCGGCAATTTTGATAACTGGTTTTGGAACTTCAATTGTTATTAATTCAATGCTTACAACAATGTCGCACCATTATGGAAAAGCTGCTGAAGTTGCTATCCCGCAAGCTAATGGAATTGCATCCGTTGGTTTTGTTACAGGCACGGCACTCATTGGAACTATCGCAACGCTTTATCGTGACTTCTGGCGATTAGGTTTGCTCCTTGCCCTTCCTACCGTTGTCATATTGATGCTGGTTGGACGTGAGAAAGAAAAAGAAGAGCATGTGCCAGATGAAAGTGGTCCGGAAACCGGAAAAATGTCACCTAAGTTTTGGTTCGCTTGGGTTGGTTTTGTTGCCTGTATTTCTTCAGAATTTGCCACATCTTTTTGGTCAGCTGCATTATTAAAAGATCGCGTTGGTTCCACGGCGGCAATCTCAACCGTTGCCATTGTTGCCTTGGGTACTGGCATGGGAATTGGACGTTGGTATGGCGGCCTAGCCCTTAAAAATCTAAAGCTAGATAACCAATTGCTATTAATTGTTGGAATCCAATTTATTGGTTTTACATCATTTTGGTTCTCGCACTCCATGGTGATTTCTTTAATCTCGCTTTTAGTTGTTGGTCTTGGAATTTCAATGCAGTTCGCGTTATCTGCAATTCGCTTAGTCTCCTTTAGCGATGGACGTCCAGATTTAGCTATCGGACGCTCGTCGCTAGGTGCTGGAATCGCTATAGCTGGTGCCCCATTTCTGCTGGGTTTCTTAGGCGATAACTTTGGTATTTCACGGGCGTACATCATGGTGCCAGTATTAATCGCAATTGCTTTCGCTATTATTAAACTCACGCCATCACAACCAGTTAAGGTTTAAGAAATGAACTATAAAACTCGACGTATTGTTACTTTAGTTGTGCTAATTGGCTTAATAGTTTTAATTGCTATTAGCGGACTTTAAAACTCCGGCTACCGAAATATCGGCCGGCACATCAACACGGTTTTTATATTTCAACCAAATTATTGTTGTTGCACTTAACGTGATTAATCCGCAGCCTGCCATGGTCAAACGAATTCCAACTACTTCGGCCATCACGCCAATCAGCGGTGAACCAAGCGGTGTTCCACCCATAAAGATCAACAGGTAGATGCCCATTACGCGTCCGCGAATAGCTGGATCACTATTTACTTGCACGATTGAATTCGCGGTAATCATTGTGGTCAATGCCGTGACTCCACATATTGGTAAGAAAATTGCATATGCCGTGTAATTGGGCATAAAGGAAAGCACGATTATCGCGATAGCAAAAGCGCCGCCGGCCAAAATTACAAAGCGAGTTTTACGAAAACGTTCTAAGAGCGCAGAAGCAATTGCTCCTGAAAAAGAACCAATAGCTACAAAAGTACCTAGTAAGCCATAGGAAGCTGGACCTTTGCCGAATTCTTTAGTGGCCATGAGCGCATTAAAGATTTGGAAGTTAAGACCAAAAGTTCCAAGAAAGAAAACCATCAACATAACGACATAGATATCCGGACGAGCTAAGGCATACCGCAAACCTTCGCGCACATTAGTCATCGTTTTTGGACGATCACTCTGGAAGAACTCATCTTCACGCATTGCTATCAGGGCTCCTATTGCAAAGAGATAGGAAACTCCATTAACAATAAAAGAAGGTCCAGTGCCAAAAGCCGCGATTAATAAGCCTGATATTGCGGGCCCAAATAAACGGCCCGCATTAAAGTTGGCCGAGTTAAGACTTACCGCATTTGGTAAATCATCGTGCCCAACAATTTCAGAAGCAAAGGCTTGTCGTACCGGCGCATCGACGGCCGTTGAAATTCCTAAGACAGCGGCAAGTGCAAAGACATGCCACAGCTTGATGTGATGCGTCATTACCAAAGCGCCAAGTGCCAGCGCAGAGAAAGCACCTAGGGCATTTGTGCCCATTAAAAGTTTACGTTTATTAAATCGATCCGCCAGCGCACCACCATGCAGTGAGAAAAATAGGACCGGCGTAAATTGAATGGCGGTAACAATTCCTAAATACGTTCCACTGTGGGTTAGTTCTAGAATTAACCAATCTTGAGCAACGCGTTGAGCCCAGCTGCCGATATTTGAAATGGTGTTAGCTGGAAAAAGGATGCGGTAATTACGATGGCGAAATGAACGCCAATTACCATCTACTTTAACCTTAAATCCCATTACTCTTCTCTCATGGCTTCAAATATTCGCTCAGTCGTAACCTTAGTAGCAATTGGGACTATGTGCTGGGTGATTGCTGTAGTAATCACAATTGCCGTTGGTGCCGAAGCGAAAATCATCTGGACGTGCGTGGCTGGAACCATCTTTGGACTGATGGGAATCCGTTATTCAATTCGCCGCAATAAACGCAGCGGAATTTAATTACGCTTCGAGCTGAGTAGCGATACCGCGCAAAACACGGCCTAAACGCTCTGATTCAGTTGATGATGGATGACGTCCATGACGCAAACCATTTCCAACGCGATCCAAAATTTTAATTGTGTCTTCAATCATTGCTGCTAAATCATCAGGATTAACTCGTGAGTTTTCAGCAAGTGATGGTGGCGCATCAATAACATGCACTGACAATGCTTGTGGTCCGCGACGTGAATCAGCAATGCTGAATTCCAACTTTGTTCCAGGCTTTACTGTTGCAATACCTTCAGGAAGTGATGAAGCAGCAAGGTAAACATCTTCGCCTTCATCATTTGCAATAAAGCCGAAACCTTTTTCTAGGGAGAACCATTTAACGCGTCCTGTAGGCATGGGGAGGGCTCCTTGCTAATTTCGTTTATTCGTTTAAGCCGCGGGGGTTGCGGTCAGGGCTTTAGTTTATCAGAGGTGCGTTGAAGGTCGCTTCCGAGTGCGCGCCACATCCATGATCAACGGAGACTACGCGTGCATCATCAGGTGAAATTGCATTTGCGCATACGCCAAAGGTTGCGCGTAATGAGCCTGCAATTGGAATAAAGAATCCGCATGAATGACATGGCTTTGGTGCAGCTTGTGCCAATGGGGCTTTCGGTCCACGGTCTCCGTCATACCAACGCTTTGCAGCTTGATCACGGCCTTCAATCGACATTACTCGTGCACGACCAAAACCTAATTCAACTGCCATTGCAGTATCTAAATCTTCATCAGCTGGAAGTGCTGCTTGTCCTGGAACTAAACGTGTGTCATCAAGTGAACTTGGAACAATGTCACCAACACCAACATCGCCAGGTTGAATGCGATCACGATAAGGAATCCATTCCGGTGCAAGTAATGCATCAGGGCCTGGAAGAACTACTAAATCGCAGACAGTTGGTGTTGCATCGGCATCAACTTTTGCAATGGTGACGCACCAACGCCAACCTTTATATCCGGCAAGGTTTGCTTCAAACAAATATGTTGCAACGCGGTTCTCATCATCAAAATCAACTGAGATGAAAGCGCCAACGTGTTCGCGCTTTTCGGCATGATCAAAAATTGCAGTGTGGGCAAGATTTTTTGCATCAAAAGGCGCAGTAGTAGTTGCCGCTTTTTTCGCTAATGATTTCTTTGCCATGTGCATAGGGTAAAGCAGAACGCCGCCCCCGCGTTAATTGGGGACGGCGTTAAGCGTAACTACTGAGTGAATATGGGCTTAGAAGTCCATATCTCCGCCGCCTTGTGGGGCTGGCGCTGGATTCTTTTCTGGCTTATCTGCAATCACTGCTTCAGTTGTAATGAAGAGTGCCGCGATTGATGCAGCATTTTGAAGTGCAGAACGTGTGACCTTAGCTGGATCAATAATTCCAGATTTGATCATGTCTACGTATTCACCTGTTGCAGCATTGAGACCTTGTCCAGCTGGAAGATGGCGAACTTTTTCTACAACAACTCCGCCTTCAAGACCTGCGTTGACTGCGATCTGCTTCAACGGCGCTTCGATTGCAAATTCAACAATCTTTGCACCAGTTGCTTCATCACCAGTTAAACCAGTTAACTTCTTAAATGCTGCTGTTGCTGCTTGTAGAAGTGCAACGCCACCACCGGCAACGATTCCTTCTTCAACTGCAGCTTTTGCATTACGCACTGCATCTTCAATGCGGTGCTTGCGCTCTTTGAGTTCTACCTCAGTTGCCGCTCCAGCCTTAATAACTGCTACGCCACCGGCAAGTTTTGCAAGACGCTCTTGCAACTTCTCGCGGTCGTAATCTGAATCGCTCTTTTCAATCTCTGAACGGATCTGAGTAACGCGGCCCTTAATTTGAGCCTCATCGCCGGCACCTTCAACGATTGTTGTTTCATCCTTGCTGATAACAACTTTGCGAGCGCGGCCCAATAGTTCAAGTCCAGCTTGATCTAGCTTGAGGCCAACTTCTTCAGAGATAACGGTTGCACCAGTCAAGATTGCAATGTCTTGAAGCATCGCCTTGCGACGATCGCCAAAGCCAGGTGCCTTAACTGCTGCTGAGCGGAAAGTACCGCGAATCTTGTTTACAACAAGGGTTGCCAACGCTTCGCCTTCAACATCTTCAGCGATGATTGCAAGTGGCTTACCAGATTGCATAACCTTTTCAAGAACAGGTACTAAATCCTTGATATTTGAAATCTTTGAGTTAACGATAAGTACGTAAGCATCTTCTAGAACTACTTCCATACGATCCTGGTCAGTTACAAAGTATGGAGAGATGTAACCCTTATCAAAGCGCATACCTTCAGTGAGCTCGAGTTCGAGACCAAAAGTATTTGACTCTTCAACAGTGATTACGCCTTCTTTTCCAACCTTGTCCATTGCTTCAGCAATCATTTCGCCGATAGTTGCATCTGCTGCAGAGATAGATGCTGTGGCTGCGATCTGTTCTTTAGAATCAACTGGCTTAGCCATAGATAAAAGCTCAGCCACGATTTCTGTGACGGCCTTTTCCATTCCGCGCTTTAGCGCCATTGGGTTTGATCCGGCAGCAACGTTGCGAAGACCTTCGCGTACAAGTGCTTGGGCTAAAACAGTTGCAGTAGTTGTTCCATCGCCAGCGACATCATCAGTCTTCTTAGCAACTTCCTTAACTAGCTCTGCGCCAATTTTTTCCCATGGATCATCAAGATCAATTTCCTTAGCGATTGAAACGCCATCATTAGTAATTGTTGGGGCGCCCCACTTTTTCTCGAGAACGACGTTACGTCCGCGAGGCCCAAGGGTTACTTTGACCGCATCGGCCAAAATATTCATTCCGCGCTCTAATCCGCGACGGGCTTCTTCATTAAAGGCAATCTGCTTTGCCATGAGTTGTGCTCACTTTCTTTAGATCCTTCGTTGAACGGGGGCTTTATCACTCGCACCCCGAGAGTGCTAACGCCAAATCTACGGGAGGTATTCCAAGGACGCAAAACGGAGATTGCTAGGCAGGAGCTAGCGGGCGATGCGGGTGTTCATGCGGGCCTCGCGCAGGCGGCGAAGGCGCTTAACGAGCATGGGAGATGCGGCTAGAGCATCATCACGATCGATTAAATCATTGAGAAGTTGGTAATAGCGGGCCGCGGTCAAATCGAATAGATCCTTGATTGCCGCCTCTTTCGCTCCGGCATAACGCCACCAGCTGCCTTCAAAATCCAGGATGCGGACTTCGAGGTCACTTAAGCCAGTAGACATCGCTGACTCTTCTTGTGCGGACATGGGCGAAATCGTATCGGGTGAGATGTAAAAACTGTGGGATTTACGGCCACTTATAAAGTGGCAAGAATCATTTCGATATCGCGCATTTTTGTCCACGGATTCACTATTGCAAAACGCAAAATCGGCTGGCCATCATGGGATGAAGGTGGAATAAATCCAATTTGATCAGCTAATAATTTCTCTGACCAGTTCTGATAATCAGTAGCCGTCCACCCTGTGCGTACAAATGCAACAATGGAAAGTTCTGGTTCGCAAATTAATTCTAGATTTGGATGTGCACGTACTAAATCTGCCGCACCCTGTGCAACCGTTAGTGATTGCTCCATCGCTTCGGTATATGCATCGGTTCCATATGCAGCTAATGAAAACCAAAAAGGTAAACCACGTGTGCGCCGAGTTAATTGAATCGCATAATCTGAAGGTGACCAAGCACCATCTTTTAAAGTATCCAGATAAGAAGCGTGTTGTGAGTGTACTTGGCGGGCTAACTCGGGTTCACGGTAAATAAGTGCACAAGCATCGTAAGGTGCAAATAACCATTTATGTGGGTCAACAATTAAAGAATCCGCGGTTTCTACGCCGTTAAAATGTGAACGCACACTTGGCGCACATAATGCGGCTAAACCGTACGCGCCATCCACGTGAAACCAAATCCCGCGATCGTGTGCAGCGCTGCCAATTCCATTTAAGTCGTCAATAATCCCCAAGTTTGTGGTTCCAGCCGTTGCAACAACAGCAAATACCCGATGTGTTGTTGTTGAATGCAAGTGATCTATGGCGTGCGCAACTGCATCCCCCATTAACTTTCCATTACTTGCAACCGGAACTTTTAAAACATCGACATCCATCACATTTGCCGCGCTCACTATTGAAGAATGCGCTTCTTCGCTGCACGCAATTACCCAACGTGAAGCCCCGGGATGTTTTTTGCGCCCTTCTGCACGTGCAACGACTAACGCTGAAAGATTTCCAATCGTTCCACCTTGAACAAAAACTCCGCCAGCGGCTTGCGGTAAACCAGCTAAATCAGCAATCCAACGCAGCGCTTGGTTTTCAGCAAAAACTGCCCCCGCACCTTCTTGCCATGAACCTCCATATAGCGCACTTGCACCAACGACTAAATCAAATAGGTTGGCGTATTCGCTAGGGGCTGATGGAATAAAAGCTAAGTTACGTGGATGATCAGTAGAGATACAGGCTTTGGCTAATACTGATGTAAATACTTCTAGGGCTTCATGTCCGCCAAGACCACGAGCCGTGATGGTGTTACCGACTTCGCTAAATAAATCTTCTGCAGTTCGTGGTCCATCAAGTGGCGGATCATTTTTTAATCGATCCAAACTATAAGCTAAAACTTCTGCGGCTAAGGCTTCAACTTCGGGCGTGAATTCATGCACTCTCTTTTGCTCTCTTCACAATATTTCGCAGCATTGTTGGAAATACAAAGAAGTGAAATGGAGCAACTGCATACCAATATAACTGACCACCCAAGCCACGCGGATGGAAAATAGCTTCCTGCACAATCTGCGTTTTGCCATCAACGGTATCTACTCGAAATTCCAGCCAAGCTTTGCCCGGCAAAATCATTTCGGCATACAACTTCAACCGCTTACCGCGTTCTAACTCTTCTACTCGCCAAAAATCTAAGCTCTCGCCCACTCGGAGAAAATCAGGATCGCGGCGCCCACGACGCAAACCAACGCCACCAAATCCCCGATCAATAACTCCGCGACCCCACCATAAGAAATCTGCGCCAAACCAACCGTGGTCACCACCAATGGCCTCAATCTGTTTCCAAATTAAATCTGCGGGTACATTAGTTATTTTCTGTCGGTGATCTTTCAAAACAGTTTCACCCGCCCACGATGGATCGCTCTGCGCTTTTTGCCAAGGTGCAGTGGCTACCGATGCATCCGACCAGCGAGTTTCGACTTCATGCGTAGTAATGCGTGAGAGCGCTAAGTTAATTGCTTTTTCTACATCTAACAGACCTTCGGCAGGTTTAGGAATAATGGCATCAATTGATTTAGCCGGGTCTGCGACAACTTCACTTATGAGTGAACCAACTAGTGGACGAGCAAGTGCAGTTGGTACAGGTGTTACTAAGCCAATCCATAAACTTGATAATCCCGGCGTCAAAACCGGCACTTTGATAATCCAACGCTTTTTTAAGCCTGATAATTTTGCAAACTTTTGCATCATGTCGGCATAGGTCAAAACTTCTGGACCGCCAATATCAAAAACTTTGTTAACCGGTTCTTTCAAATGCGCTGCAGCTCTGAGGTAATACAAGACATCACGAATCGCAATCGGGTGCGTTTTATTCATCACCCATTTTGGTGTGGTCATAATCGGAAGTCGATGTGTTAAATGGCGCAACATCTCAAAGCTTGCAGAACCTGAACCAATGATGATTCCAGCACGAAGTTCCATAACTGCAACCGAAGTTGAAGCCAGTTGCGCACCAGTTTCGGCGCGCGATGAGAGGTGCTTACTAATATTTTTATCGTTAGCAATGCCGCCTAAATAAACAATCTGCTTGACGCCAGCAGCCTCGGCAACTTGTGCAAACTGACGGGCCATCTTCGCCTCAATATCGTCAAAATCTTTACCTAAATTTATGGAGTGCAATAAGTAATAAGCCGTATGAACTCCAGTTAATGCACGCTCTAAGTCGCTGCGATTTTCGGCACTGCCTACGCAAATTTCTACTTGCGATGCCCAAGGCTGACCTTTCACTTTATTGGAATCACGAACCATAATTCGAATATCAAGTTTTTCATCAACCAAGGTGCGAACTAGTCGGCCACCGACATAGCCAGATGCGCCTGTAATAAGGTATGTACGATTTTCGGCTGGAGCACTCATGCTTCAAAGCCTAGACTTAGGCGCATGCAAAAGACAGTTGAAAAACCACGCGTGGTTATTCTGGGTGCCGGTTTTGGTGGTTTAACCGCAGCCCGCAAAATGGCTGCCTTTGCCGATGTCACCGTTGTTGATCGCCATAACTTTCAAACTTTTTTGCCGTTGTTGTATCAAGTATCCACTGCTGGCTTAGCCGCCGATCATGTGGCCCATCCCGTGCGCGGTGCACTTCGTAAAACTGGGGTGAAGTTTCGAATGGGCTCGCCCATTTCAGTTGATCATAAAAATAAAACTATTAAATTAGATAGCAGTGAAGTTCTAGCCTTTGATCAACTCATTGTTGCCTTGGGTTCTGTCACAGCAGATTTTGGAATCCCAGGAGTTGCTGAACACGCGCTTGGAATGAAAAGCGTGAGTGAGGCTTTAGCAATTCGTGCCGAAGTAATGCGTAGGTTTGAAGATCTCTGTCGATTTGAAGATGACACTATCTTTTCAATATCTGTCGTTGGTGGTGGACCAACAGGCGTTGAGATGGCTGGGGCGTTCGCTGAACTAGTTCGTGGCCCACTCAAAAATGACCAAGCCCATGCAGCGGCGCATATCAAAATTAATCTCATTGAAGCCGGACCCCGAATCTTGCCAATGTTTTCAGAAAAATTATCCGCACGTGCTAAAAAAGATTTAGAAAAACTTGGTGTAAATGTTTGTCTCAATACTTCCGTTGCTGAATTAAAACCTCGATCCATCATTGTTAAAGATGGTGATCCAATTCCTTCTGAAGTAACTATTTGGGCAGCTGGTGTCAAAGGTGAACCTGCTGGTGGAATATTAAATCTTCCACTCGTTAGTTCACGTATCGATGTCGATCAGACGTTGCAGGTCAAGCATTACCCGGGCATCTTTGCTATCGGTGATATCGCAGGTTTCGTAGGAAAAGATGGGCGTTTTTTACCTATGGTGGCACCGGTTGCATTGCAACAAGGCCGCTTCATTGCCAAGCAAATTAAGCGTTTAGCTGATGGACAAGCATTACAGGCATTCACATACATTGATAAAGGTTCTATGGCCACAATTGGTCGCCACAAAGCAGTTGTTGAAGTAAAAAACTTTAGGATGGCGGGAATTCCTGCCTGGTATGCCTGGTTATGGTTGCACTTGTTCTATTTGGTCGGCGGTCGAAACAAGATTGGAACTATGGCCGACTGGACCTGGAACTATTTAACTTTTGATAGAGGCAATCGACATATTATGGATTCACTCTGATGCCTGAATATATTAATCTTCGCGGCCATCAAATCTATAACTATGAGTGGGATAACCAAGGCGAAGCAATGGTGTTGCTCCATGGGGGCTTAAGTAAAACTTCTAGCTGGGATTACTTGATGGTGCCCGCACTTGAAGATGAGTTTCATGTATTTGCATATGACCGTACTGCACATGGTTTCACTGGTGACCAAGCCGGAAGTTTACATTTTGAATTTCAAGCCAAAGAAGCAATTGCTTATTTAGAAGATGTGGTTAAAGAGCCTGCGCATTTAATTGGTTATAGCGATGGCGGAATCATCGCTCTCATGGTTGCTATAGCCCGACCAGAGTTAGTTAAATCCATAGTTGCAATTGGCGCTAACTTCCATTACAGCGCACCATTAAGCGATTTCACTGAAGCTAAAGTTTCTGAAGAGGATCAAGCTGAGTACAACTTAATTTCACCCGATGCACCGCATACGTTGCTCGAAAAAACCATCCGAATGAATCACATCTGGAAAACCGAGCCCGATATTGCTTTGAGCGACATTGCCACTATTCAGTGCCCAGTATTGGTTTTAGCTGGCGATGACGATGTCATTAAGCACGAGCACACCATTGCGCTCTATGAAGCTTTACCTCTGGGTCAATTAGCGATTATTCCTGGAACTTCGCACGGCGTAGTGAAAGAAAAACCAGCTTTAATGCTCGCAATGATTACGCAATTTCTTGAAGATTTAAGTTACCCAGATACGCGGCAACCTATTCGGCGTACTAACAATCTATCGGAGTAATTTTTCCGCTAGCAACGTCGTAAATCGCGCCACCAACTGAAACTCCAGAATTAAGTAAGTGGTAATTACGAACTTTGGCAACATCTTCAATTAAAGCTTGGGTTTGATCTGCTACCGTTTTGAATTCAAGTTCTGATGTATCAATTCCATACTTAGTGTCAATCTCGCGGTGAATTTCAGCTTCATCAACTTGCGCCATACGGCAGTTGGTATGAGGCATGATCAAGATACGTTCCACGCCTAATAAATATGTTGCTAAAACTAAAGTACGTAGTACGTCGTCAGTAACACGCGCTCCTGCGTTGCGTAAGATTTTTGCATCGCCAGATCGCATTCCAACAACAGATAATGGATTAATGCGTGAATCCATGCAGGTAACAATCGCTAAACCTTTTTGGGCAACTCCAGTTAAATCTGAGTATTTAAAGGTTTTGATGTATTCAGCATTTGCAGCAAGCGCATCGGCAAATTTATCGTGAGGAAATGTTGCCATGGGTTGCCTCCCTTTTAAAAAAACTTCCGAGCCCCCCGTCAGGATTGAACTGACGACCTGCGCATTACAAGTGCGCTGCTCTACCACTGAGCTAGAGAGGCCTACGTGCGAACACGTAGCGGTCTTTCGACCAGCGGCAATTATGGCAGTGGTTCGCAAAAACTTGAAATCGAGAAGCTTTGCCAGCCTCGACGGTAGGTTGTGCCCGTGAGATTAGGCGTTTTAGATGTGGGTTCTAACACCATCCACCTGCAGGTAATGGATGCCCACCTGGGTGCTCGGCCAACACCTGCGACAAATTTTAAGGTCGAACTCCGCCTAACAGATTATTTAGATGAGACAGGTTCCATCACTAAAGAAGGAATCAAGCAACTTCACGATGCGATCGCTGATGCGGTGTCACATGCCAACCAGAATAAGACGGATGAAATTTTAGCTTTCGCAACTTCGGCTGTACGGGATGCGAAAAATGGGCCAGAGATTATTCAAGAAATAAACCAACGCCATCAAATTGATTTACAAATTTTAACTGGTGATGAAGAAGCCCGAATGACTTTTTTAGCCGTCCGTCGTTGGCTCGGCTGGTCTGCGGGAAAATTATTAGTGCTAGATATTGGAGGAGGTTCCCTTGAGATTGCATCAGGAATTGATGAGAACCCTGAAGCCACCATTTCGTTCCCACTTGGTGCGGCACGTTTAACCAGAGATTTCCTAACTGGTGATCCATATAGTTCTAAAGGAGTGAAATTTCTAGAGGAATTTGTGCAAACAAAGTTAGAGGATGAACTTCCTTCAATTCTTCGGGTTCACGATGCCAATCACTTTATAGCCACGAGTAAAACTTTTAGAACTTTAGCCAGACTTTCAGGTCACATGTTTAATGAAAATCCAAAATTTCTTGAAAGTGCAAACTTGAAAGCAATGATTTCTAAGTTAGCTGACATGACGAATAAAACTAGAGCTGAATTGCCAGGAGTTTCGGCCAGTCGTGCTCAACAAATTGTTGCTGGAGCAATAGTTGCTCGCTCGGTGATGGCAATTCTGGATATCGAAAAAGTTGAAATTTGTCCTTGGGCGCTGCGCGAAGGAATTGTTTTAAGAAGGTTGGATTGGCTCAATAATTAAGCTCTGGGTGCTTCCACCCAGTCGATTGAAACGATTTCTGCATCTCTGTAATGCAGTACCCACGCTTCACCCGGCTCCAGCTTTTGATCCATGTGCTTAAAATTTTTCTTTCCAATGAGCTTTTTTAGCAACTTAGGCAAAATTGGGTTATGGCTGCAGATTATTGCGCTTTTACCTTTATCCATTAAATCTTGAACATAATCAAGTGGCGCTTCTTTGTCTTTTTCGAAGCCGTACTCACTTAAATCAGCGGAATAGATTGCATTTAATTTCATCGCCCGTGCCATCGAATCGATTGTCTCAATGCAGCGTTGTGCATCTGATGAATGAATTTCAGCAATTCCGTATGGCAAGTAGAGTGAAAGCATTCGCTTAGCCTGAATCTGTCCAAGGTGGGCAAGGGGGCGATCACCATCATCGCCATCCCAATCTTCGCGCTTTACTGCTTTGGCATGACGTAATAGCACAAGTGGTGTTGTGCCAGAATCAAACTCTAAAAAGAAATCTACGAGTGATTTGTCATCGTCTAAAGTTAATTTCTTTTTGGCATCCGTCGGCGTTAGCCACAATAGTTGATCAACTTCGTGAAGATCAGTTGTACCAGTGGGCTCTCCCACGGCTTGAGCCGACCAGTATTTGACTAGTTTTTTTACGCCATCGACTTCATAAGTAACATCACCGATTTCTGGACCAAAAATTGGGGTATAACCAGTCTCTTCCATAACTTCGCGATACGCACAGCCAATCATAGTTTCATCCGGATCGAGTTTGCCTTTTGGTAATGACCAATCGTCATAACGTGGGCGATGAATTACTGCAATCTCGATTTTCTTTTTTCCGGCTTGGCGCCATAGCACGGCACCAGCGGCATAAATTACTTGTGAAACTTCGCTCATCGTTAACGCTCCTTTGAGTATTGATTGATTAATGTGGCATGCACATCAATAAGGGCTTCTCCTCGGCTGTTTTCACTTACTTTTGTCCATTCGGTTCCGACTAACTGCCAGCTAACTGTTGATGGGCTTAGCCCTAAATCAATAATCTCTTGTAAGCGATTTTGGTGCTCTTTCTTTTCGATGCGAACCAAGCTTTCCACTCGGCGATCCAGATTTCGGCCCATTAAATCGGCACTACCAATCCAATATTCGTCACTGCCCGCATTCACAAAGTGAAAAATTCTAGAGTGTTCTAAGAATCGCCCAAGGACTGATTTAACAATTATGTTTTCAGAAAGCCCCTTAATGCCTGGTTGAACGGCACAAATACCTCGGACTAGTAATTCAATCTTGACACCTGCTTGTGAAGCTTCATAAAGTTTGGCAACAAATGTTTCATCCAAAATCGAATTGAGTTTTAATTGAATACCGGCCGGCTTACCCGCCATTTGGTTAGTGATTTCACGATCAATACGCTCTGTAATGCCGGATCGTAAAGTTGATGGCGCAACTAACAAGCGAGAGTAAGTTGATTGTGGGGCAAAACCAGATAGTTGATTAAAAAGTTTAGTTAAGTCCTCGGTGAGTTCTGGATCTGCACTGAGAATTCCTAGATCCTCATACATTCGGGCAGTCTTTGGGTTGTAATTTCCGGTACCCATATGACAATAGCGGCGAAGACCATTGGCTTCATCGCGAATTACTAATGAAAGTTTGGCATGCGTTTTCAATCCCATTAATCCATAAACCACATGCACGCCAGCAGCCTCTAATTTTCTGGCCCACCGCACATTTGCTTGTTCATCAAAGCGGGCACGGATTTCAATAACAGCTAAGACCTGCTTACCTGCTTCGGCAGCTTCAATAAGGGCTTCAACAATCGGTGAATCACCAGAGGTTCTATAAAGTGTCTGTTTAATTGCTAAAACCTGTGGATCTAGCGCAGCATTTTGTAAGAACTGCACAACCGATGTTGTGAAAGATTCATAGGGATGGTGCAGCAGAATTTCACCTTGGCGAAT
>CAIXDY010000050.1 GCA_903918325.1 uncultured Actinomycetes bacterium | reverse complement strand
GTTCGCTTTTCTATATGTGATTGTGAGTGGTGGCCTTAGAGGCCAGATAAATCATCCGGAATTTCAATACTGGATAAATATGACTGCGGAGTTAATAAATCTTCAGCGCTTGGAAGAATTCCACTCCAAATATGATCGCGTCCTTCAATATCTTTTACTTCACGTACAGCTTTCCAAAATGTATGAGCTTCGCGTGCAAGTCGTGGGGATACCTGCAGCCCAAACATTGTTGAGAATAACTGCTGTGCTGGCGCAGAAGTTGCACGGCGGCGGCGCAAAGTTTCTTGGAGTGCAACAAGATTTGGTAAACGATCACCGGCGGCAAGAGTGACAACCTCTTCGCTCCATCCATCAATTAATGCCAGCACCGTTTCCAACTTAGTGAGCGCTGCACGTTGCGCCGGAGTTTCTTCGGGAGTAAAAATTCCTTGATTTAAAGCAATGTTAAAACTTTCCGGATTAGTTGGATCAAATTCTTTTCCTTCAGCCGATGCGGTATCAAAGAGTTCTTGGGCTTGACGTTGAATTGCATCGATATCAATTCTGATTCCTTTACCGTATTCAGAAATTGACGTTCTAATATATGAAATCAACCATGGGTTGTGTGAAAATAATCGAGCTACCGCACTTTCACGAAGTGCATGGAAAATACGAACTTCATCCATTGGAATATCTAAATCCTGGCCCCACTCATTTATGTTTTGTGGAACTAAAGATGGAAAAACTGGCTCAACCAATGGCAAGCCAACATCATGTGTTCCTGTAACGCTGGCAGCTAATCCCCCAATGGATTGCCCTAATTGCGTTGCAATCAGCGAGCCAATAAATGAGCGCAAAAGTGTGGCAATCATGCCCACTGGAATCGCCATTGAGCTTTCGCCATCCTGCTCGCCCTCGGGCCCGTTAGCGTTTTTGAGTAGTTCAGAAATTGCTGTGGCTAAACCAATTGCAAGTGGCTCTACCGATACTTGCCAACCGGTCAACGTTGTATCGACCCAATCAGTTCTAGCCATCGCTACATTTCCAGCGGCAGTAGTTTGAGAAAAATAGGTAGCTTCGTTGAGCCAGAGTTCAGCGATAGTAAAAGCTTCTTCGATCTTTGCTACATCGTTTGCGCCAATTGGGGCTGAGCCTTTAGCTGTGACAAACTTTTTTGCAGTATCTCGAACAATATTCTTTGGTAGCGCTTCGGTGGATTGTGTAAAACCTGGAGCGCTCATTCCCATTGCAGAAAACTGTTGCTGAATCTGTTGCTGCATTTGCGCCATCATGGCTTCAAAGTCCACAGATCCATCGCCCTTATTATTTTCAGGGTCATCTGAGTTTTCTGGTGTAAAACCAAATGGCGTCATAAGTAAATCCTCCCAGTGCTGTAACCAGTTAGCCATCTGATTTCTTCCCAAAATCTAGAAAATGATGCTGGTGAGCAAGCCAGGCATTCCAACGATAGGCTTGTCGTATGTCCAGCGCCTTCATTGCACTCATTTGGTGGGTAGTTCCAGCCCTTGGCTTGAGCGGTGCGCTTTTGTATGTTTTATGGGTAACTAAATTTCAAGGCAAATTCCAACAGGAAACTCAACGTTCTGTCGGCCAATTCCAACGCTTTCAAGATTCATTCCGCGATTCACAAGCCCGCGATAGTGCCGCAGAAGCCGAAGCTAAGAATCCTGCGGCTCCCGATTCCAATCTAAGTAATTCATAAGTAGGGCTCTCTTTACTCGTGCGTTTTTCTCCACTTCCTCGAGCCGTACTCCTTGTTCTTATTCTATTTAGTGGACTTACTCTTTTTGCTCCCCTTCCATTTGCAATAGTTTTACCGGGTGATGCACAAAATATCTTTGACAAAATAATTACAGTAAAGAATCAAGTGTCCTACCCTGCAACAGGGCGTTTAGATTTAATGTCAATCCGCGTGACAAATCCAGATTCATGGATCATTGGGCCGGAAATTGTTTATTCCTGGCTCAAAGCCGACGAAGCCGTTTATCCGCGATCTGCAATTTATCCCGCAGGTACAACGGCAAAATCTGAGAATAAAAAAGCTCAAGCCGATATGGAAAACTCTCAAAGTAGCGGGGTTGTTGCTGCGCTTTCATTTTTGCGATTGCATCCAGAGTATGGGGTGGCTGCAGACACACTGTCATCCAAAAATATTACTTTCGATGTGAAACGCACTGGTGGGCCAAGTGGTGGAACCGTCTTTGCAATCGGTGTAGTCGAACTTTTGACCAAGCAGGATTTATTGCGGGGCCGCCATGTTGCCGGCACTGGCACTATGTCTACCGATGGCCACGTCGGACCGATCGGCGGGATTAATGAAAAGATTTTGGCGGCCAGTAAAGCTGGGGCAACGCTATTTTTAGCACCGGCTGGTAATCGCCAAGAGATTGCACATACTCCGAAATCAATAAAGGTAGTGATTGTCTCCACCCTTGCCGAAGCTATTACCGCGCTGGGCTAAGGCTTAAGGGCCCGAATGAAGCCCAAGGCTAACTGCGCTAGCGTATGGCCATGATGAGTAACGCTACCCCACAGTTCAATTTCAAAGGCCGTCGAAGTCCACTTGCATTAACAATCGGAATCTTGGTTGTTATCTCTGGCTTTTTATTATCGCTCAGCGGTTTTTATGCCGATTGGTTATGGTTCAAATCAGTTTCCTTCACATCAGTGTGGACAACAGTTCTGACCACCAAGATTATTCTTTTCATAATCGCTGGACTACTCACATCATCAATTATTTTGCTCAATATTGTTATTGCTTACAAACGCCGACCACTATATGTGCCCATGACTATCGAGGCCGATAATCTCGAGCGTTATCGTGCACAGATCGAACCCATTAGACGATGGGTTGTCATTGCACTTGGTGTTGGCCTTTTCTATTTTGCTGGAACTGCAGGTTCTGCAATGTGGAGTACCTGGTTGCTCTTTAAGAACTCAACTCCATTCGGAGTTAAAGATCCACAGTTCAATATGGATATTTCATTTTTTGCTTTCAAGTTACCGTTTTGGCAAACAATAATTGGGTGGGCAATTTCAACGCTTGTATTAGCAATCATCGCCTCTACTGTTGTTCACTACATTTATGGTGGCATCCGCCTGCAAGTTCAAAATGATCGCACCACTGTTGCCGCACGCGTTCAACTCTCAGTTCTTCTAGGTGGAGTTGTCTTGATGAAGGCCGTTGCTTATTGGTTTGATCGTTATCACTTAGCGTTAAAGGAAAGTAAGTTAATTACCGGTCTTACTTATACCGATGTGAATGCAACGCTTCCGGCTAAAGCAATTCTTGCGGCAATCGCGGTTGTCTGTGCACTGCTGTTCTTTGCAAATATTGTTCGCCGCTCATGGGTGTTACCAGCTGCTGGAACTGCATTACTTGTTATCTCTTCAGTTCTTATTGCCGGTATTTATCCTGGAGCCATTCAGCAATTCCAAGTTAAGCCAAGTGAATCTTCTAAAGAAGCTCCATTTATTCAGCGCAATATCGATGCCACACGCGCTGCGTACGGCTTAACAAATGTAACGGTTAGCGATTACCAAGCAACGCTTTCAGCCACAGCCGGACAGCTAACTAAAGATGCTGGAACTATCGCAAATATTCGCTTGATGGATCCTAATGTTATTTCAGCAACTTTCCGCCAGTTGCAGCAAATTAAGCCTTATTACACTTTCCCAGATTCACTGGATATCGATCGCTATACAGTAAATGGCGTTAAGCGAGACACCGTTGTTGCTGTCCGCGAATTAAATATTGCCGGCAATCCATCCAGAAACTGGATTAACGATCACTTGGTCTATACCCACGGCTTTGGTTTCGTTGCAGCTTTTGCTAACGCACGTGATGCCGATGGAAAGCCTTCTTTTGCCGTAGGTGATCTTCCACCAACAAAGGGTCTTGGAACTTTTGAACCGCGTGTGTATTTTGGTGAAAACGTACCTGATTACTCAATTATCGGCGGAGTCAAGACAAATACCCCTGTTGAATTCGATTATCCAGATGATGCCTCATCAAATGGACAAAAGAACGTTACCTATTCCGGTACCGGTGGAGTTCCAGTTGGCTCATTACTTAACAAGGTTGTCTTTGCGCTCAAGTATCAAGAACAACGAATTCTTTTGTCATCGCTTATTAACAAGGATTCAAAGATTCTTTACAACCGTAATCCCCGTGATCGTGTTGCAAAAGTTGCTCCATGGTTAACTCTTGATGGCGATCCATATCCAGCCCTTGTTGATGGAAAGATTCTATGGATCATCGATGGTTACACAACGAGTGCGGGTTATCCATATTCAAAGCAGACAACACTTTCAAGTGCTACTGCTGATGCCCTAACTGCAAATTCCAATGC